>CALKXE010000125.1 GCA_938003955.1 uncultured Saprospiraceae bacterium
GATACAATCATAGCTGAGGTACTCGCACAGAATGAAGGAAAAGTAAAAGCATATCGCAGTGGTAAAAAAGGATTACTTGGCTTTTTTATGGGTCAGGTCATGGGAAGAAGTAAAGGAAAAGCGAATCCTGAGGTGTTGAATAAAAAGTTGGGGAAGGCGTTGGATTGTTAAAACAATACAACCATTGCGCAGAGATAGACAACTATGCGTATTAAAAATCTTTCTCATATTACGTGTAAAACCCTTTCTCCTGTCTTACCCTTCCAGGGCAAGATGTTACTCGAGGGGTAGCTGATTGAATCGTAAGACATTGGCAATATGGTCACCGCCTAGCCAATGTCGCTTCTAATTCATTAGAAGCTGAAACAGGGCTTGCGGAGCAAAGTAATATATAATTCTTTTGCTGCGCAAGCCACATCACTTGATCTCGCTTAATCGTATATTCTACGTTGAGCATCCATTACGTACTTAGCCAATCTGATTACTTGCTGTGTATATCCATACTCATTATCATACCAAACATATAGTACTATATTCTTACCATCCGCTGATACTTTTGTAGAAGGACTATCGAAAACAGAACAACAATTATTTCCAATGATATCGCTAGAAACAAGTTCCTTTTCGAATGAGTATTTAATCTGATTTCTCAGAGGACCAGCAAGAGCAGAAGATTTCATTATGCTATTGATCTCCTCAATATTTGCATCTTTGGTCAATGAAAGATTCATAATGGCAAGTGATCCGTTTGGTGTTGGAACTCTTACTGCACTCCCTGTAAGTTTGCCTTCCAGATGAGGAAGAACTTTGGCAACAGCTTTGGCAGCACCAGTTTCTGTGATCACCATATTTATGGCTGCAGATCTTCCTCTCCTGTGCTTCTTATGCATATTATCCAGAAGGTTTTGATCATTCGTGTAAGCGTGGATTGTTTCTACATGACCGCTTACTACTCCGAACTGATCGTCTATAACTTTCAAGATTGGCACTATGGCATTAGTGGTACATGATGCTGCAGACCAAATATTACAATCTTCTATTTTGTATTCTAGATTATTGACACCATATACTATGTTTGGAATTCCTTTTCCAGGAGCGGTGAGTAATACTTTACTGACTCCTTTAGATTGAGTGTGTAGCGAGAGTGCTTCTTTATCTCTCCATACACCTGTATTATCTATCACAAGTGCATTCTCGATTCCATATTCTGTATAGTCGATTTGGTCAGGAGTACGAGCTGCGATCATTTGCACCTCTTCTCCGTTGATGATCATTTTTCTATTTTCCTCATCGATCTCGATCACTCCTTTGAATGGTCCATGTACTGAATCCATCCTAAGTAAATCAGCTCTTTTTATGATTTGATCTACGTCATTGTTACGAGTTACAATAGCTTTCAATCTAAGTTGAGCACCAATACCTGTCATGTCGATGATCGCTCTGGCACATAGACGGCCGATACGTCCAAATCCGTATAGTACTACATCTACTGGCTTCTGCCAATCCATATCAGCACCCGCTTTGAGAGAAGATAATTCTTCATCTAGGAATGCTGCAATATTCGGATACGTGTCTCCTTTCTTAAGCCACTCACTTGTCAGTTTACCGATATCTACTTTTGATAGCTCTAGATTCATGTCTAACATTGCTTTTGCAATCTCGGCAGACACCTCTACAGTAATCGGTTCTCCTACGAATTCTCTAGCATAGGCATGTAAGCTTAAGAGTTCTGAAATATTTACTTCATTCAGTGAATTTCTAAAAAGGATAAGTTCGATTCCTTTTTTATACATCAACTCTCCGATATAGAAATTGAGAGCTGTTGCAGATCGCTTTTTGTCGATCCACGCTGCTGTGTTATCATTCATATTATTTCATTTTCTGTTAGGTGGTGCGAAGGTATGGAATGTTATGGGAATGTGATTTGAAGACTATGTTTTAATTTGAATTATCTAATGGTTATTTTAGAGTTAAAAATTTGTTTAACCTAAATCCAAATAGGTCAAATTAAGGTATCTAATAAGACCCGAATTTCTTCTGTAGAGTAACAAACCAAAACAACCCATGTCCAATATTGGCGAATATGGACAAAATAGCTTATTCTTGTAATATAAAACATAATAGCAATGAATGTCAGTTTCACAGAAAAGCAAACCAAATATATTGAGTCACAATTAGAATCTGGTGATTTTAAAAATGCCAGTGAAGTAGTAAGAGATGCAATCAGACTTCACCAACTGTACAGACAGAAGATAATTGACGACTTACGTTCTGAAATATCTAAAGCTTGGGATGGACCAACAACGAATATAAAACCTTCAGAAATCGCTCGACGAAAATTCGAAGAAATAAAAAAAACGTCTAACAATGCTTTATGAACTTAGCCTTGAAGCAGTTCATGATCTTGAAAACATCTTTGAATACACATTCTATCAATTCGGCTATGACCAAGCAACAAAATACTTAGATTCATTTGATGCCATTTTTGATGACTTATATCTAAATCCTTATCTTGGTAGGACTAGAGATGAACTGATAACCGAATTAAGAAGTATCAATCATCAGAGCCATCTTATATTTTATAGAATAAAAAATAATAAAATTATAATTATTCGTATTCTTCATGGGTCAAGAGATCTGCCTCGCTATTTCTAAAAACATTCTACTTTTGCTAACACTATTTTTAAGCAATCAATAATACTATGCTAAAAAAAATACTCCTCTCCATCCTACTCTTACTCACAATAGTAATAGCCGCTGCGGTATACATCAACTATCCAAAACTGAGTATCATCTCTTCTTATGCCGCTAAGAAAATGTGCTCTTGTACATTCATAGCTGAGAGATCACAGGAATCAATCCAGAATCAAGATTTGGCGATGGGACCATTGGCATATTCGTCGACTACGATAGATAGGGAGAATAGAAGAGCGACCAGCTCAGTATTCGGATTGAATGCCAAGACCGCAGAATATAGAGGAAAGTTGGGTTGTGTATTGGTCCAAGGAAAAGATGACTTTAATGTTAAGTATCCAGATGATAAAGACCTTACATCTGACTTACCAGAAATCAATTATCCATATGGTGATAATATGGAATGGATCAAAACTACTGGAATAGATCATGATCAAGTAAAGAAAGTAGTAAATGAAGCTTTCGATCCAAATGGAGGAATGACTTCGAAAAGAACAAGAGCTGTAGTCGTGCTGCACAAAGATTCTATAATCTACGAACAATATGCAGATGGATATGACGCCGATACCGAGATACTTGGTTGGTCTATGACTAAGAGTATTATGAATGCATGTGTAGGTATGCTCGTAAAAGATAGTATCATCAATCTTAATGATAAAAACCTGTTTCCAGAATGGGCAAATGATGATAGAAAAGACATCACGCTCAATAATCTTATGCAGATGAGTTCTGGTCTAGATTGGTCAGAAGTATATAGTGAGATCTCTCCTGCCACAAAGATGCTCTATGATTCTGAAGATAATGCCAAGGTGGCCCGCGCCCAAGGACTAGAGGCAAAAGTCGGAGAACATTGGGAATATTCTTCCGGGACATCAAACATAATATCCGGATATATAAGAGATCAATTTGCAGATCATGATGATTATCTGAGGTTTCCATATGAGCGCCTATTCTCAAAATTAAATATGGACAATACAACAATGGAATGTGATGAATCAGGCACATACATCGGATCGAGTTATTGCTATGCTACTCCAAGAGATTGGGCCAGATTCGGTACTTTATATTTGAATGATGGCGTATGGAATGGAGAGCGACTACTTCCTGAAGGCTGGATAGACTACACCAAGACTATTGTACCCGACAGCAAAGGTAAATATGGTGCTCAATTCTGGACCAATGGTGGTGGTGCTATGTACTCTAAAGCTCCGCATGATATGTTTTCTTGTAATGGATATGAAGGGCAGTTAGTTGCGATTATCCCATCGAAGGATTTGGTAATTGTGAGAATGGGGTTGAATAGTGGGTTTGATTTTAATTCTCTATTGAGTGGGGTTTGTGAGGCTGTTGATTAGACCGCTTTGCTTTTTCATTTTTTTTGATTTTTCGATCGCTTTGCTTTTCGATATTTCGACTTTAGACTCTTTAGTTATACCATTTCTGTTTTAGTTTGTCACTAATTTTAATGGTGGAGTGCCGATACATATTGAATGTCGGTTATGCAATAACCGACATCTGAAATAGTAATCGGTATTAAAAACGAAATAGCCCGAGCCGATAAAGAAAAATCCCCCTTCGGAGGGGGGCTTGGGAGTGGACAAACCGCTATAGCCAATTCACACATTAAAACTATGTCTTTTTAACCATAATTCACGAAAACACCAAAAGCTAAACTTATGAAACTCCGATGACTGAGTTTTAGTGACCACAGGAAATAATTAGGTTTCTAGATTAATATTAATTCCAATTCTAAACAGAATTGGAATTTTTGCCCTTAAATTTTTATTAGTTGCGCCAGAAACAAGCTCAGACACCCAAGGAAATGATAGAATCGTGGCTTTTATAACATTTCACAGAAATATGGGAAAACACGATTAAAATTATGGATCAATTTACAGAAAAATAAAATTTTAAACATATGAAAAACACAATATTAAAAACAAGCTATATACTTCTACTTTCGTCGCTATTCTTTGCTTGTAAAACTCTAAAAAAAGATAAAGGATTCGAAAACAACTATTTTGGAGTAGCAGGAGTCAACTGTATCGAAAAAACAAATCCGAATGCAATAGATAGTTATGTTGGTACATTAGACTGCGGTTGTGTTACCTTTAATTATGACTATGGACGATATGGTAATCCCGGTCCATTGACTAGAAAAGAGGAGTTTCGCAATGCTTTTGATGCATACCACCATATTAAGTTTTTCAAAAATAGGATGATTGATCCTAAAGTGAATAAACTGTTTTTGGATAGTGTACAAGTTGTAGATGTTCGAAGAAAATTAAAGACTGACAAATTAATGATTGATTGTGAAACTTGTAATGC
>CALKXE010000126.1 GCA_938003955.1 uncultured Saprospiraceae bacterium
TCCCAAGGGTTGGGCTGTTCGCCCATTAAAGTGGCACGCGAGCTGGGTTCAGAACGTCGCAAGACAGTTCGGTCTCTATCTATTGTGGGCGCAGGAATATTGAGAAGATCTGACACTAGTACGAGAGGACCGTGTTGGACAAACCTCTAGTGTATCGGTTGTGGCGCCAGCTGCATTGCCGAGTAGCTATGTTTGGAATGGATAAGTGCTGAAAGCATCTAAGCACGAAGCCAACTTCAAGATGAGTATTCCAGTTCTTCGGAACGAAGGGTTGTAGAAGATGACTACGTTGATAGGCTATAAGTGGAAGTGCAGTGATGTATGGAGCTGAGTAGTACTAATTACCCGACAACTTCCTTTTTTTTATTATTAATCTTAGTATTAAATTTAAGTAGATACTAAATAATATATAATAAAGAATTAGAAAAAATGTAAAAAAGCTCTAGATGATTATGAGCCTAATTTGAAAAACTACGAAACAAGAAGCTACCGATCTGGAAGCTACTATCTCCAATATTTGTCATTGATTTGTTATAGAAGTATAACAAATGATAAGCAACGATAATACACCAATAAAGACATAGTTCTGAGTTGCGTATAGAAAATATATGTGATTTAAGGACAGAAGAGTCAATGGTGGCTATAGCAAGGGTGTTCCACCTCTTCCCATTCCGAACAGAGAAGTTAAGCCCCTTAGCGCCGATGGTACTGCATTTGTGGGAGAGTAGGTCGCTGCCAATTTAATAAACGAGAGTTCATACATTAATTTGTGTGAACTCTTTTTTTATGATTATAAAATAGATAAAACGGAGCAAACTATCCCGCAATTGCTATGCATTTGCTAGACTAGTTAAGCTTAGATAACTTCCAATTTAATATAATTGAGCTCATTCATTAATTTGAATGAGCTATTTTTGTTTAAGGTAATTTGGCTAGATATCTATAATAATGAAACTAGTTTTATTAGCTAATTGAAGTGCATAGTTGCTGCTCATTCTTTACTTAAATTGAGCAGCTAAATTTTTTATTTAAGACTTATGGAATTTTTTGCATAAAAAAACGCCCTAATTCTGTTAAGAATTAGGACGTAATATAAATTTGTACAGTATGATTTACATTTTAAAACCTGCCTTTGCACTAACGTCAAGCATTCGATCTATACTAGCTACACCTTTTTGAATTACCCAATCTTCTAATACTACTTCAGGTAATTCGTATTTCATAGCTAAATAGAGCTTTTCCATAGTATTACGTCTCATGTGCGGGCATTCGTTACACGCACAAGTGTTATTAGGTGGTGCTGGTATAAATACCTTGTCTGGGCTTGCAAGCTCCATTTGGTGAAGTATTCCAGATTCAGTAGCAACAATGAATTTTTTACTTTCATCTTCTCTAGTAAATCTGAGTAGTTGACTAGTACTGCCAATAAAATCAGCTTTATCGAGTATATGCTCTTCACATTCTGGATGTGCTATGAATTTAGCATCAGGGTTTGATAATTGCAGCTTGGTAATTTTTTCATTAGAGAAAATTTCATGTACCATACATGCACCATTCCATAGGACTAAATCACGGCCAGTTTTCTTTTGTAACCAAGCACCTAAATTCTTATCCGGAGCAAAAATTATTCCTTTATCTTTAGGTATACTGTTTATTATTACCTCTGCATTAGAAGATGTACAACATACGTCTGTAAGTGTTTTTAATTCTGCAGTACAGTTGATATAGCTAACCACTACGTGATCAGGATACTTCTCTTTGAATTTTTTAAATAGATGGGGTGGACAACTGTCAGCCAAAGAACATCCAGCTTTTAAATCAGGTAGTAGTACTTTTTTATGGGGGTTTAACATTTTTGCCGTCTCAGCCATAAAGTGCACACCAGCAAATACTATTAAATCAGCATCTGTGCTTACGGCTTTTTGTGATAATCCTAAACTATCACCAATATAATCTGCTACATCTTGTATTTCAGATTCTTGATAGTAATGCGCTAAAACGATAGCGTTTTTTTCTTTTTTAAGTTTTTGTATTTCTGCTACTAAGTCAAGTGTTGGATCTATTTCTATATCAAGAAACCCTTTACGGTTAAGTTTTTCTGTTGCCGTTGCTATTGCTGCGTTATTCATCGTTATTTATTGTTATGTTCAAATATCAACGCTAAGATATGAAAGATGTTTTACATCCAAAAGGGGTAAATCATAATGTCGGGTTAAACAGAAAATTACTAAAGATATTGCTAATTTGAAGATATTCATCAGATAGTTAGTGAACTATAACATAAAATCAAATTTCGTTCGTTATTTTTACAATGTTGACAGTCATAGGGTGTCTGTTATATTATAAGTGCCTTGTTGGTAATATCCTTTTCCATCAAGGCATTTTTGTGTCTATATCTCACTGTAAGCTATCTTATCCTTATAGTATCTGAGCCGTGAAGTACCTTTTTTATGAGTATCTATTAATAGTCCGAGAAAAATAGATATTTTAGTGCTACCAATTACATAATCAAATACAAACAAATATGTTAGTCACGACAAACGCTAGTGCTGTCCAAGGTGTAGAAGCACGAACAATTACCGTAGAAGTCAATGCAGGAGGGACTGTACCTCAAGGAAGTTCATATTATACAATGGTAGGATTACCAGATAGTGCTGTGAGGGAAGGTTTTAGCAGAATAGAGGCAGCTACTAAGAATATAGGGTATAAAGTTATGCGCCTTAAGTTGATTGTTAATCTCGCTCCTGCAGACATAAAAAAGCAAGGTTCTTCGTATGACCTCCCTTTAGCTTTAGCATCTCTAGCAGCGACAAAGCAGATCAATGCTCCAGATTTAGATAAATATGTTATTATGGGTGAATTAGCACTTGATGGGAGTCTAAGACCAATAAAGGGCGCACTTTCTATAGCAATACAAGCCCGTAAAGAGAAATTTAAAGGATTTATACTTCCAATGCAGAATGCAAGAGAAGCGGCAATAGTAAATGATCTTGAAGTTTATGGGATAGAAAATTTAAGAGAAGCTGTTGACTTTTTTGAAGGTGTTGGAGATTTAACGCCGATGGAGCATAATACAAGAGAGGAGTTTGATGATAATGAAATAAAGTATACTGTAGATTTCAGTGATGTAAAGGGACAAGAGAATATTAAACGAGCTTTGGAAATAGCCGCCGCTGGTGGTCATAATGTTATTCTTATTGGGCCTCCTGGAGCTGGTAAGACGATGCTCGCTAGAAGACTTCCTACTATTTTGCCACCTCTTAATCTGTTTGAGGCACTTGATACAACTAAGATACATTCTGTAGCTGGAGTATTGCCATCTAATTCAGCATTGGTTTCTTCTCGACCGTTTCGTTCGCCTCATCATACGATCAGTGATGTTGCTTTAGTTGGTGGAGGATCAAATCCTAATCCAGGAGAAATATCTCTTGCACATAATGGCGTGCTTTTTCTTGACGAATTACCAGAATTTAAAAGGTCTGTATTAGAAGTACTTCGTCAACCGATGGAAGAGAGAAAAGTTACTATAGCAAGGGCAAGAGTAACTGTAGATTATCCAGCCAATTTCATGTTAATAGCAAGTATGAATCCATGCCCATGTGGGTTTTACAATCATCCAGATAAAGACTGTGTTTGTGGCCCTGGAGTTGTTAAAAAATATCTTACAAAGATATCAGGACCGCTTTTAGATAGAATTGATCTACATGTAGAAGTTACACCAGTTTCATATGATGAATTGGCTAGTTCAGAGTTCAAGAGCGAGACAAGCGAAATGGTGACAAAAAGAGTAGTTAAGGCTAGGGAAATTCAGAACAAAAGATTCGAGAAGTATTCGGACGTAAATAGTAATGCGCTCATGCCAAGTAGAATGGTAAGAGAGGTATGTGAACTGACAAAACCGGGCTCTATTTTACTTAAAACGGCAATGGAAAAACTTCAACTTTCTGCTCGTGCTTATGATAGGATTCTCAAAGTAGCTCGAACATGCGCCGACCTTGGAGGGTCTGAAAATATTAAAATTGAGCATTTAGCGGAAGCAATTCAATACAGAAGCCTTGATAGAGAAGGTTGGGCAGGTTAACTTAGCTGCAAGTATTTAGGTGTATGATTTTTTTATTGTTTAAAAGTGGATGAAGGTTGGGTTAGATCATTAATATGAAAGACTTGGGTTAGTTTTAAACTTCAAAATTAATTCCCTCTTTCACTAGCTTAAAATATTTTTTCTCATCAAATTTAAAAAGATTACCGGGTCTACCAGATCCAGCTAGTTTCTGTTTTTCGTCTGTTTCGATCAAGAAGCCAAATCGCATGATTTTCTTTTTGAAATTTCGACGATCTATCTGGCGATCTAGAACTGCAGAGTAAAGTTTTTCTAGTTCAGAAAAAGGAAATTTTTTGCCCAACAACTCAAACCCTATCGGTTCGTAAGTTATTTTAGCTTTAAGTCTTGTAATTGCTTTGTTTACAATATCTATATGGTCAAAAGCAAGTTCAGGCAAGTCTTTTATGTGAAACCAAGCTGCGTCCATAGCATCAGTATCTGCTTTTAATCGGAATGCAGTAGGTCTTACTAGTCCAAAGTACGCAACAGATAATACTCGGTTTCTAGGATCTCTCTTGGGATGACCAAATGAATACAATTGTTCTAGATAGTTGATCTTTACTCCAGACTCTTCTTCTAGTTCACGTTCTACAGCTTCTTCTAGGGACTCATTATTGAGTACTAGTCCTCCCGGGAGAGCCCAACTTCCTTGGAATGGATCAATCTTTCTTTTGATAAATAATATTGATAACCCTTCTTCTGAAGTATATCCAAAGACTACTGCATCGACTGATACTTTTATATTTTGTGTTACTTTCACGCAGGAAAGGTAAAGAGAAAATTTAATACTAGATAAAATCAAGGATACTTTTTAATAATCCAGTTTATAAATTATCTATATCTATTCCATCTTTGAACATTTCCCAAATTGGATTTTTTTCTCTCATCTTAGCAACCCCAGTTCTTACTAATTCTATAGCTCTATCAATTTCATCTTCGGTTGTAAATCTTCCTAGACTAAACCTAATAGAACTGTGCGCCATGTTTTCTCCTATGCCAAGTGCTATCAAAACATGGGAGGGATCTATTGAAGCTGAAGTACAGGCAGATCCTGAAGCTAGCGCTATACTTTGATTGAATGTAGACATCAACCCTTCTCCTTCTACATACTTGAATGCAAGGTTTGATACATGGGGAAGTCTATATTGAGTATCTCCATTGATATAAGTTTCTTCTATTTTTAGCAATTCTGATTCTAGCTTGTCTCTTAGTAAAGATAATCTTTGAGCCTCTTTATTATATTCGCTTTTTGCCAATTCAGCCGCAGCTCCAAATCCTACAATACCTGGTACATTTAGCGTTCCAGAACGCATGTTTCTTTCGTGTCCACCACCGCTAATTTGTTCGGTTACTTTGACTCTAGGGTTTTTGCTACTTACATAAAGTGCCCCTACTCCCTTTGGCCCATACATTTTGTGCGCTGTAAATGCCATGAGATGTACTCCTACTTCTTTTGGGTCTACTATAATTTTGCCCACTGCTTGTGTTGCATCACTCATTAGTAGGACGCCTTTGCGTTTACATATTTCTCCTATCTCTTTCATGGGCTGTATGACACCAATCTCATTATTCGCCCACATTATTGATACGAGAATGGTCTTTTTAGTGATAGCATTTTCTAGTTCTCTAAGATTAACTAACCCTTTCTCATCTACATCTAAATAAGTTACTTCGCCACCGCTTTTTTCTATCTTTTCGCAAGTATCTAATACCGCTTTGTGTTCTGATTTTAATGTGACTATATGATTTCCTGATCTATAGTACATCTCAAATATACCTTTGAGTGCAAGGTTGTCAGACTCTGTTGCTCCACTTGTAAATACTATTTCCTTTGGTTCTACTTGGATGAGATCTGCGATTTGTTGACGAGCTATCTTTACTGCTTCTTCTGCTTGCCACCCAAAAGGATGACTACGACTTGCGGCATTGCCAGGTATCTCATAAAAATAGGGCAACATCTTATCGACAACTCTTGGGTCGGTGGGTGTGGTTGCATTATAATCGAGATATATTAACTTGTTTTTTTTCATAATATAATATGAAGTTAAAATAAAAATTACAAGTTTTGAGTTCCTTCACGCACATTGAAGGCTACAATAGAATTATTATTCTTCAAAAGATAACTCCTGGTCATATCCATTTATCATCATTACCGTATATTGTGCTTTATGAAATCGATTATTAAAAATATTGTGGGACTTTTCATAGTCTTCCTTTACTTTCCAACTACTAGCGATGCGCAATGGTCTTCTGATTTTTCGGGATCGGATTTATCAGAATGGACAGGTGATGTTGACCAATACATAATCAATGAAGCTGGACAACTACAACTTAATGCGCCTGAAGCTGGTGAAACTACGATATTCAGACAAAGCCAAATAAGTAATGATACCGTAAGCATTGGCTTCTTTCACCTGTTAGATTTTAGTCCCTCAGACAATAATCGTTCTACGATCTATCTAGCACTAGACAATCAAGACCTGACAGTTGCAAATGGTTATTATATTCAGGTGGGCGAAAATGGATCTGACGATGCGTTAATATTTTATTATCTAAATAATGGAACTGCTGAACAAATAGGATCAGCTACCATGAGCGCGATGGCAAACGAACCAGCAGTTGTAAGAATAGATATTGATGTATATCCAAATGGGTTATGGTCAGTAAAAACCAATTATGATGGGATAGAGGCTACTTCTTTAGATGTAGAATTTATGGATGATCGATTTAAGTTTTCTAATTCCCAGTTTTTTGGAATGACATGCAAGTTTAGTGCTTCTAGAGCGGACAAGTTTTTCTACGATGATATGTTTCTCAAGGCATTTGAAATAGATCGAACTCCACCAACTATTATCGAAGCAAGAGCATTGAGTGTAAACCAAATACTTATAAAATTTGATGAACCAGTAGAATCAGTAAATGCTCAAAACGTAAACAATTATAATGTTGACAATGGTGTAGGAAATCCATTGGCAGTTAGTATTTCTGGGACTCTAGGGAATGAATATCTACTTCAATTTGCATCAGATTTTGTTTCTAGTATTGAATATACGATGACGGCATCCGGTATCAATGACCTGAATGAAAACCTAATGGAAGACTTTTCCTTTATGTTTAATGTTCCAGGGAGGCCAATGATAGGCGATCTTTTATTGAGTGAAATATTATTTGATCCATATATTGAAGGCGAAGACTTCATAGAATTGTACAACACTTCTGACAAGTTTCTGGAGCTCCAAGGTTTAGTGATTTTAAATACTCAAAATGAAATAATGGAAACAGTAACTTCTAATATTTCACTTGGACCCAAAGAATACATTGCACTTACAGAAGATGCAGTTTTTTTAGTTCAAGAATATAAGCCAGACAGTGATGCAAATATAAACACTTCGAATTTACCAGCATTTAACAATGACGAAGGAAATGTAACCATAGTTAATGCAGATGGTACTGTCTTAGATTTTTTAGATTATAATGAAGATCAGCACTTCCAACTGTTAGATGATACCGAAGGCGTAAGTCTGGAAAGAATCAGCTTTGATGTCGAAACTAACAATGATCGAAACTGGCAGTCGGCTTCACAAAACACAAGATACGCTACACCTGGGTATAAAAATTCAGGCGAAATTTCGATCAACCAGGGGGACGATATGTTTACAATTGTAAAAGAGACTTTTTCTCCGGATCAAGATGGAGCGGATGACGTTATGATACTTAATTATAATCTTGAAAAAACAGGATTTGTGGCAAATATCGCAATCCATGACGCTGCAGGGTTTAAAATAAAAGAACTGTCACAGAATGAACTTCTATCTACACAGGGAATAATAACTTGGGATGGAACAGATGAAGAGGGTAACATTTCTGACCTTGGTATATACATCATAGTAGGACAGGTTTTTCATACTGATGGAGATGTGTTAGAATTCAAAAAAACGGCTGTTTTAGCGGGTTTTATTGATTAAATGCCCGTTTAGCTTGAATAAAGTACTCTAAGGAGAATAATTTCGTTACTTTTTAATAAATAGCCGTCTACAGGGTGTTACATAGTTAATAGCCAACGGAAGATAAAATGACAAAAAAGCAAAAAAACACAATACTACAATCTACCGTTTCTATGATACTTATTATTGGGACTGGCATTGTAATGTTGTCTTCTCAAGTTCCATTGATACGACGAATTTCAGAATACTCGGTGCATATCATGCTTGGAATCTTAGGATTTAGTCTATTGTCATTGGTTTTAGGTAGGACAAAGATCATGTTTGCTGGTTTTGCTTGTGCTGCTGCACTCTGTATTTTTCTGAAAGATGCATCTAACAACACACTGAAGCTTCCAAAAGAAAATACGGAAGCAAAACTTAATGTTGCTCATATTAATTTAAGCAATCTTACATTCGAATTTAGTGATCTAAAGAGCATGTTAGATGAAGAAAAAATTGATTTAGTCTCTTTTCAAGAATTAACTCCAGACTGGAATATAGTGTTGAATGATTTACTTCGAGCGGATTTTCCATTTTCTAAGTCCGAAGTTAGAATTGATCCTTATGGTATGGCATTGTTTAGCAGACTGCCGTTCAAAACAACAGATTCATTTAAGAGTGCAGATAAACCAAACTTGAAATTAACTGTAGAAAAAGAAGGAAAACAGTTTCAAGTGATATGCTCATACCTAACCCCTGCCTTGGATCAAAAGAGTATAGAGACAGCTTCTTCACAATTAACAAAGATTGCAGCTGAAATTAAAAAGTCAGAACATCCACTTATCGCTCTTGGCGAATACAATATGGTATACTGGACCAATGAGATCAGAGAATTTAGAAGTGATACTAAGTTGACTAATTCTAGAAGAGGTCTTTCTGACGGAAACCTACGTGTTCCATACGACCATATTTTCTTTTCTGAAGGATTAGAGTGTACAGAGTTCAAAGAGATGAAAGATGAGAAACAAAACTATGTTGGCATCATGGGCACCTACCAGTTAAGTAGTGAGCCCCAAACACTTAAGTCTCAGCTAAGTCTATTTTAGTCATAAGTTAAAGCTGCGATATAACAATATCAATTGACACACATCTACTTCATAGGCTATAGTAATAAAAGGGACAAGTTTGTAGCTCTTTTTATTGGCCTTACTTTGCACGCGCAGAAACACCACTTTAGGATAATCTTCATCTGCTGTGCAACCCTTCCTTTTTTTTTGCGTCATTAACATGAAAACAAACTAACTCCGCTAGATCTTACGCTAGGTTGAATGGATATTTATTTTGAGGGTTAACTTTATAGGATCTATGTATCTTGTGAATGTTAATATTCGAAGAATGACGACCACTAATACTACTAATTGGAACAACTGAACTTTCAACGTGAGCTCGTAGAACGGTGTATTGAGGGCGATAGAAATGCTCAATATAATCTCTACAGAATGTATTCCAAAGGAATGTATAATATCTGTCTGCGTATGCTCAATAACAATATGGAAGCAGAAGACGTACTCCAAGAGTCATTCATGGATGTATATCGAAAACTTCATAGTTATAAATTTGAATCAACACCAGGTGCTTGGATAAAACGAATAGTAGTCAATAACTGTATCAATAAACTACGAAAGAATAAATTACACATAGAAGAAATAGAGGAGGGAAGATATGTGGTTGAGGAGGTAGTAGAAAAAGAAGATTATCAATTCGAGGTGAAAAAAATTAAAAAGGCGATGTCCTTTTTGCCGGATGGATATAGAGCAATTTTTTCATTGTATGCTATGGAAGGCTATGATCACAAGGAAATAGGGCAGATTTTAAATATTTCAGAATCAACATCAAAGTCCCAATATAGCAGAGCAAAAAAGAAGATACGAGAACTCGTAAGTTCTTACTAAGATTATAAGAATGAAAGAAGATAAATTAGAACAGTTTTTGGCAGATCATAGAGAGGAGTTCGATTCCGAAACTCCACCACCAATGATTTGGATGAATCTTGATAAAGAACTGTCAGGAAGTAAGAAAAAAGAGACTGCCACAATACGAGCGTTTAAGCAAACTAGCCTCATGCGTGTTATGCAAGTTGCAGCGATGTTCGTAGTAGTGATGGGTGTAGGACTTCTCATTGGCATGCAAATCAACAAAAGTGGAAACACATACAACAATCCACACCTTGACGAGTTCGTAGAAGCTGAAAGACACTACAATAGAAAAATAGACAACATGTGGACAACCGTAAAAGCTACAGATGTAGAAGGTGTTGATGATGTCGAAGAGGATCTAAAATCTCTGGACGCTGTTTATAACGAACTAAAGCAAGAGTTACTTAGCGGTAAAGGAAGTAATACAAACGAAGTAGTAAATTCAATGATAGATAATTACAGGACTAAAATTGAAATACTAGAGACAGTAATAAACAAAACGAATCAACCAAACGAATTAAATATTGAAGATGACAAAGAGGAAATATAGATTATGGGCATACTTAATGTTCTTTCTTTTTGCAAGTGGGGTTGCATTTGCTAACTCCCCGATTAAAAAGCAGCTGACCAAAGAAATACATGAATCGTTTGAGGTTAACCCAGATGCATTATTAGGTATTCAAAATAAGTATGGAAATATTACAATCACAACATGGAATAGAAACACAATAGCTGTAGATGTTTTGATAAAAGTTAAAACATCAAGTGATTCAAAGGGGCAAACTTTTTTGGAAGGGGTTAAAGTTGATTTCTCAAGTACCAAATCAAAGGTAGGAATGAAAACGGTATATCCAGATCAAGAAAACAGCTCTTGGTGGAGTAGTTGGTGGAATAATAGCAATAACATTGATTTCGAAGTTTATTATACAATAAAAGCACCTGAGGGCATAAGTACCAATTTAGTCAATAAATATGGAACAATATCTCAAGCAAGTATTGGTGGCTCTTCGAAAGTGACTAATAAATATGGGGATATCTTATTTGACAATGTAGGTGGCAATGTAACTTTGAATCTTGGCTATGGAAAAGCAAAAATTACAAAAGCAAGGAATGTAGAGGTTGAGATTAAAAATAGTACGCTGAGTATAGGAAGTTGTGGTGACATAAGAATGACGTCCAAGTATTCTAATTTTAATTTTGGTAATTGTGGAGATATGTACTTAGACTCCAAATATGATGAATTTACAATAGGGTCTGCTGGAAAAATAGTAAACGACGGAAAGTTCGATGACTTCAAAATAGGAGAAGCGGAAAGTTTGAACATAGACACGAAAAACACAACGGTAGTAATCGAAAAGCTGAGTAGAGGATGTAAGGGAGACACAAAACATGGAAGCATTCAGGTAAAGTCTACGGGACCAGATTTCGAATATATATCAATAGACTCAAAATATACAGATTACAAGTTTGGCATTGATTCAGATTTCTATTTGAAATTTATTGGAGATCACTCTGATTTATCAATAGATGTCCCACATGAAACGTACCATTCTGATAAAGATGGGAGCGAGCTCAATGTAAAAGCATATCGAGGCAGTAAGAATGCTAAACTTAAGATTAGTTCAGAATTAAAGTATGGTGGATTGAAGATTACTAAAAATCGATAATATTACTCATTAATACATCTAAAGGCATAAGCAGGAGGAACATTGAATAGTACAAAATGCGTCTCTAAGTTGCCAAATACACCTGTATATAGTGAGGTAAGTGTTTTAGCATAATGCACTTGCATATAGCTTTTACCCTTTTTGAGGTTTCTTTTGCACAAACCAAGAATTGTCTTAGCTAAATCTTCAGGCAGTACTATATAAGGTATAGCGGAAATCACACTATCGAAAATCTCTATTTCGTGATCGTTCATGTACTTTTCCATATTCTCTGCACTGTCATTGATCGGAAAAAAACGTGGATCTTTTATTTTTGATAAATTAGCAAACATGTTGGGGTTAATCTCAAATGCCAGCAATTTGCCGTCAGGGTGCATTCGATCTAAGATCCTTTTAGTAATTGCACCGTCTCCTGCTCCAAGTTCTAATATATATTCATCTTCCTTGGTAATAAAGCTCGTTATCTTTTCACTTAATGCTTTACCACTTCTAGTGACAGTACCTACTTCTCGGAAGTTTCTAATGGCTTCAAGCAAAAATTTAAATCTACTCATTTGGGGTCTATTATTTTATCGGTTACAAACATACGGATTTCCATATTGAGCGTTGGTGATTATCTATTAAATAATTAAAATCTACCTGGTAACCACCTTATCGAATTGATAATAGATAGTAATTACTTTATAGTTTGATTGATGTATTTATTTGCCAAAATAAGAAAGGGTGAATAGATCAAAACAATAATATTTAAAAATTTCAAGATGATATTTTTATGAAAAAACAATAGTGCCCCTATAAAAACTACTGTATTGGTTAAAATTATGTCAAAAAGTATACACTCACCCTATAATTTGAAGGGTATGGGTCCAAAAATCATACAATTTATGTATCTTTGCCCTATAATTAATAAGTTTCACAAAAAAATATAAAATGGCTATTATTAGGTTTAATGCATTAAATGAAACCCTAAAACGTAAACCGGTTGAAGTTCAGGAGATATCTGCGAAGAGAAGTGATCTTTATGAAAACAAAGTTTTTTCTTTAGACACTTGTAGACAATACATGCCAAAAGAAGCGTACAAAGCGATCAAGAACGCGACAAAGCATGGAGATAAAATTGACAGAAAAGTTGCCGACCAGATTGCTTCAGGAATGAAATCTTGGGCTCACGAAAAAGGAGCGACACATTATACACACTGGTTTCAGCCATTGACAGGAATCACAGCGGAAAAGCACGATGCATTCTTTGAGCCTATTGGAGAGGGGCAAGCAATGGAGAGGTTTGATGGATCACAACTTGTACAACAAGAGCCGGATGCATCTTCATTCCCTAATGGTGGATTGAGAAATACATTCGAAGCAAGAGGATACACTGCATGGGATCCTACATCTCCTGCATTTGTAATGGGTACTACATTATGTATCCCGACTATCTTCGTATCATATACGGGGGAAGCGTTAGACAATAAGACACCTTTGTTAAGAGCACTTCAATCAATAGATGCATCTGCAACGGCTGTAGCAAAATATTTTGACAAGAATGTATCTAAAGTTATCACAACACTAGGTTGGGAGCAAGAATTCTTCTTGATCGATAGCGCATTAGCTGATTCTAGACCAGATCTTATGATGACAGGTCGTACTTTGCTTGGCCATTCTCCAGCAAAAGGACAACAATTAGATGATCATTATTTTGGATCTATTCCATTGAGAGCAATGGGTTTCTTGAGAGAGTTAGAACTAGAATGTATTCAGCTTGGAATTCCAGTAAAAACAAGACATAACGAGGTAGCTCCAAATCAATTTGAGATTGCGCCGTTATTTGAAGAGGCAAATCTTGCTGTGGATCACAATTCATTATTGATGGATGTGATGGAGAAAGTGGCACAAAATCATAATTTCAGAGTACTATTCCACGAGAAGCCATTCGCTGGTATCAATGGGTCAGGAAAACATAATAACTGGTCACTTGCTACTGATACAGGAATAAACCTCTTAGCTCCCGGAAAGACACCAATGAGTAACCTGCAGTTTCTAACATTCTTTATCAATACGATAATGGCTGTAGATGCATATGCAGATCTATTGAGAGCATCTATCGCTAGTGCAAGTAACGATCATAGACTTGGAGCGAATGAAGCGCCACCTGCGATTATCTCTGTATTCATCGGAGAACAGTTAACTAATGTATTGGATAACCTTGAGAAAGTATCAAAAGGGAAGTTAACTCCAGAAGAAAAGACAGACCTTAAACTTAATGTAGTAGGAAAGATTCCTGATGTATTACTAGACAATACTGATAGAAACCGAACATCTCCATTTGCGTTTACAGGGAACAAGTTTGAGTTCAGAGCTGTAGGATCTATAGCTAACTGTGCTGTACCTATGACAGTGTTGAACACGATGGTCTCTGAGCAATTGAGAAAGTTCAAAATCGAAGTAGATGCATTGATAGCTGACAAGAAAATGAAAAAGGATGATGCGATCTTTAATGTTCTTAGAGAGTACATCAAGCAATCAAAGAATATTAGATTCGAAGGCGATGGATATTCTGATAACTGGGTAAAAGAAGCTAAGAAAAGAGGTCTAAGTAACTTCAAAACAACTCCCGAAGCTCTAAAAGCAAAAGTGTCAAAAGAGAATATCAAATTATTGGTTGATCATGGAATCCTTACAAAGGAGGAGGTGCACGCTAGATATGAGATCGAATTAGAAGAGTATATGATGAAAATCCAAATCGAAGGTAGAGTATTAGGTGATATCGCTACGAATCATGTAATTCCTACAGCGATCAGATATCAAAATACGCTTATCGAGAATGTAAGTGGTTTGAAGGATATCTTTGGAACAGGATTTAAAAAATTAGCGAAAGAGCAAATGGATATCATTACTGATATTTCTGAGCGAATCAATGCCATCAAAACAAACGTCGATGCGATGATCAATGAGCGTAAGAAAGCTAATAAGATGACTGATGAGGCGAAGAAAGCGAAAGCTTACTGTGAAAAAGTAAAGCCTTATTTCGATGAGATCAGACTTCATTGTGATAAATTAGAAATGACTGTTGATGATGAATTATGGCCATTGACTAAATACAGAGAATTGTTGTTTACGAAGTAATGTTACTTTTTAGATAATCATGATATAAAGGATAGAAGCCCGTTTCATTAATTTGGAGCGGGTTTTTTAGTTGGGTAAAAACACAAGGTTTTAAAAAATAGTCCTCAAAACATCCAAAGTCTTTAATTCACGGAATTGTTCGATGTGAAGTCGATAATAAATAACCATATCATCAATTATCTGATTTCGTAATTCTTTCGGGTATGATAGTGCATTCAACCCTTCCATTGACATATGATCAATCATACAGATAGCGGCACTTACTTCCAATGAGGATACATACTTTTCGGTATTGTGATCAAGGTATTTGCCATTATATAAATCTAGATAGGGTGTATCCGAATGAAAATTATTGATTGGCATAAACCCTATATGTTCTGTTAATTCCAACATGAACTTAATACTGAATAAGCCCAAGTTGATAGGCTCATCACCATCCAGAAGGGTCAATCGACTATAGATAAAATCAAAAAGAGGAATGTTTTCCTCTCGTTCGCGTATAGCGTTTTTGCATACTTCCAAGATAAATAACCCTATTGAAGATCTAACGACATCGTAAGATAGTCTCTTATAATGATGTTCAATTCTACATTCTTTGATTCGAGCCAACTTATCATCTTTGTCGTAAGCTACAAGGTCTAGAATATTAAGATGTTGGTATAGAGATGCTTTATTCTTGGCTTTGCTGGATCTTACGCCACTAACTATAAATGATCTCAATCCTTTCTCTCTCGTGAATATGTCCAAGATCAAGCTACTCTCACTATACTTAGTGGACCTGAATACGATACCGATACTTTTGAATAAGTTCATGTTTTAAAATTCCCAGCCAGGTATAGGTGGATCTGATTTATATTTTAGTTTAGTAGCTATTCTTTCTTTTTGTCTATCCAAGATTAATCTGGCCAATCCGTCGATAGGAGGGACCACTGATTCTGGCGATAAGACAGCATTTATTTTTACTTCTAGTACATCTAACCGATATAGATAGCTCATCAACAGTTCAGGGTTTTTCTCAAATAAGTATTCTACCCTTTCTCTTATTGCCTTGAACAAGTCACTTTCTGATAAGTCGAAAAGGGTATCAGGAAATATTTCATTAGATGGAAGATCTTCACTCATATATTGAATAACAACAGATTATAAACATTTAGTTCGTCCACCATCAACAGGAATATTGATCCCAGTAATGTATGATGCAGCGGGACTGGCCAAGAAACCAATAGCGGCTGCAATTTCAGAAGGTTCAGCGAATCTACCCATTGGTATAATCGACTGCATAGAGTTAATTGTTTCTTCTTTGGTTTTATTCGCTTTTTTTGCCTTGTTATCTATGATTTCATCAAGCCTTCCTGTATTTGTAGCTCCTGGGAGTACATTATTTACAGTGATACCTTTACTAGCCACCTCTCCTGCTAATGTTTTAGACCAACTGGCTACAGCTCCACGTGTTGTGTTACTTACCCCAAGATTCGCAAGTGGACTTTTTACGGAGGTAGATATAATATTGATAATTCTACCATAACCATCTGACTCCATACCGGGAATCAATGTTGTAGCAAGTATATGATTACAGATTAGGTGCTGATTATAAGCTGCCAAAAATGCTTCAGATGTTGCTTTCACTATAGGTCCACCAGGAGGGCCTCCAGTATTATTTACTAATATGTGAACGTTCTTCTTTGAAGCAAGTGATTCTATCTTAGTTCTCAAATCGGCTTGTATATTATAATCCACAGTGATGTAATCATGCTTTTGCCCCTTTGATGTATCCAACTCTGATAGCATTGCTTTTAGCTTATCCTCTGATCTAGCGGCTAAAGTTACATTTGCTCCCATCTCGGCAAGTAATTTTGCAGATGCTGATCCGATACCTTTTGAAGACCCACAAACGAGCGCATTTTTATTTTCTAGTGATATATTCATTGTTGTTCCTATTTCTCGTAAAGGTATCAGTTTTGTGGATATCTAATAGTGTGATTATAATCTTATAATTGATCTTGTTGGTTTTGTGATATGAATAAGCATTTTAAAGAATATCAATAATAGAAGGGCTTTGATTGATATCTTATTGGGAATAATACTTTTAAACTTTTCTCGTTTTAGATAAAACTAAACAAAATTTATGTCAAAAATCGGCATTTTCTATTTGGTACTTATTATGACTTTTTATTCTTGCGCAACGGATGATTTCTCATGCTACCCTGAAGAATTAAAAGAAAATATCATAGCATCATATACTTTTAGCAATGGGTCACTTGATGATATCTCAAGGAATGGAAACCACTTAGATAGTTTGATAGGTGCAAATACAACTATCGGAAGAAGTGGAAATTCAAATTGCGCTTATGAGTTTGATTATTTTGAATCACCTTACCAAAAGATATTTAAAGAGGACGCTCTATTCCTTGATGGAATGGAGTCATTTTCTACTTCTCTTTGGATTAAGGTTTCTAGAAAAAGGTTAGGAGCGGGCTTCTTCGAAGGCTTAATTTCAAGAGATACCTTTCCAACTTGCCCCGATCGGTTTGGGCAATGG
Source organism: uncultured Saprospiraceae bacterium (assembly GCA_938003955.1). GTDB lineage: Bacteria > Bacteroidota > Bacteroidia > Chitinophagales > Saprospiraceae > CAJXUU01. The sequence continues at coordinate 17,328 of CALKXE010000126.1, forward strand.
TCGCTTGGTCTTTATGATTGTAGAAGAGCAGTTTTTGGTCATAACAATTCCGTTTGGGTAGATTGGTTATCTCCCAATATACTCGATTGTTCTGGGGAAATCCCAGAAAACTTAACTCCAGGATGGATAAACATAATTGGTATTAAAGATGTCAATACTTATTCGATTTACCTTAATGGAATCTTGCATGAAAAAGCAGAAAATAATGGAAATTGCAGTTCTTTTCCAGAGTTTCTCTCAAAGGATGAAGGCCCTCTCGTGCTTGGTTATAAATTTTCAGGTACTCTAGATGATGTTATTATATTCGATAAAGCCTTAAATGATGCTGAAATACAACAAGTCTATGAATTAGAATCATGTTGTAATTAATTATTGATTCAACTTACTTAAGTCCTGGTTTGAACGGCAGTGGAATACAAAAAGCAAAAAGGGGTAGATATTTTAAATATCTACCCCTTTTATATTATTTGATTTCTCTTTTTAAAGAGATTTATTTTGCAATACTTTACGTCTATTTCACTAGCAGCTTCCTTCTCTCTGGACCTGTAGATATCATAGAAATAGGAATTCCAAATTGTCTTTCCAATTCCGAAACGTAGTCTTTTGCTTCTTGCGGCAGACCATCAATAGTTGTCACATCTTCAAGGCTGCTTGACCACCCTTTATGAGATTCATATATTGGAGAGATTCCAGATACGTTGATATCATATGGTAGTTCATTTGTTACCTCACCATTTACATCGTAGTGAGTTCCAACCTTGATTGTTTCGAATTCGTCAAGTACATCCAATTTAGTTATGACGATCTGCGTCACACCACTTAGCATGATTGTATATAATAACTGAGGAATATCAATCCACCCACATCTTCTAGGTCTTCCTGTAGTGGCACCAAACTCAGAACCTATTTTTCTTAGTTTCTCACCATCCGCATCATCTAATTGAGTTGGAAATGGACCAGAGCCTACTCTTGTGCAGTATGCTTTTACGATACCGATTACCTCTCCTATCTGGGAAGGAGCGATCCCTAGACCGTTACAAACTCCTGCAGAGATTGTATTTGATGATGTTACAAATGGATATGTACCAAAATCAATATCAAGCATAGAACCTTGTGCTCCTTCTGCTAATACTTTTTTACCCGCTTTTATAGCTTTGTTGACCATATATTCACCATCTACAAAGTTAAGTTCTTTGATGATCTCGATACAATCAAACCATTTTTGCTCTTCTGCGGCTAGATCAAAATCTATCTCTGGATATAATTTGATAAAGTCCATATGCTTTGCCTTTAGCGCTTCATATTTCTCTTTAAAATCTGCGGTTTCTATATCGCCAACTCTTAGGCCGTTCCTACCAGTCTTATCCATGTAAGTTGGTCCTATGCCTTTTAGGGTACTCCCTATTTTCTGCTTACCCTTCGCAGCTTCCGATGCAGCATCGATATATCTGTGAGTTGGTAGTATAAGGTGTGCTTTTCTTGCAATGAATAATCGGCTTCTGAACTCTATACCTTCTTTGTCGAGGTTATCCAGTTCTCGCACCATAGTAATAGGGTCGATAACAACACCATTTCCGATGACGTTGGTTATTTTTTGTCTGAATATACCAGAAGGAATTGTATGTAGTACATACTTGTTGGTACCGATGATTATGGTGTGTCCTGCGTTTGGTCCGCCTTGGAATCTACATACCATATCGTATTTGTCAGCAAGATAATCTACGATTTTCCCCTTGCCTTCGTCTCCCCATTGGAGTCCTAAAATTACATCTACTGCCATTATTGGATTTTGTGCAGAATTATACTACTTCTTGAATATTCGAGTGTTTCGTTAAACACTTTTTCTTCACATAGATGTCTCATGTTTCACGGAGAATCTAGAAGTAGAATTTAAAGGTCAAAATTATAGAAATGCTTAGATATATTAGAGTTTATGACAGTATATATTTAAATTCTTATGATATATTTTAAGAGTGTCCGTTAAATCCGACTTAAGTAATGTTTAGTCAACAATAAGAAAAGTCAAATTGTTAAACCAATATTGGTTGATTGTATAAAGAAAAGAAACACCGAAAGTTATAAATAGTGGATATTAAATTGGTTCTAACTTTTGGAGTGCTCTTTATATCGAGATGATATAGGGTAAGGATAATCGTTAATAAAATTAAAAAAGGCTTCCAGAAATTAATCTGAAAGCCTATATATAGTGGGCGATGAGAGACTCGAACTCCCGACCCCCTGGGTGTAAACCAGGTGCTCTGAACCAACTGAGCTAATCACCCGAACTTTATTTTTAAGTGCTTTTCTTTTAAAGCGAGTGCAAATGTACTAATAAGAAATTAAAACACAAGGAATTAATAATTTATTTTCATTTTTTTTTTGATTCTATTTTGGTCGTTTGTAGATAGGGACCATACTGCAAGGTTCTCCGAACATTATACTCAATGCAAGAGGCTTTAATTTTCTTGTTAATGATTGGTATGCTCCTGCCGGAACGGGTTTATTACTACAACCTTTAATGACGATTCTTTTTTCTTCGAAAGAATTGAGATCTAAATCTTTGATTACGTTTTGGTAATGATGATTTAAGTATGCTTCTTGGTTTCCGACGTAGGTTTCTTGTGCTTTACTTTCGGCATAAGAAGCTACAAGCATATATGCCCATAGAGGAATAATAGCATCATTACTGCAGTGAATTAGTAAAATTTTGCCTGTGTAACCATCCCAGTCAATTTCCTTGAGAGCTTTACGAAAGTCCTTTTCTTTCAAAATCAACTCCATATATAAGTAATCCTTCAGATCAAATTGGATGATTTCTGAAGATGGATAATATTGTTCGAGGTTTATAGTGATAATTCCACTATTTGCTACTCTATTGATAAGTGTTTCTGCCATAATACGGTACTAACAAGCTGAGTTCAAGTTATGTTATTAATTTCTACAAAAATAGATAAATTACTGATCCTATATCATTGGCATGAGAACTGAAAATTAAATTAACTTTGGGCTCACAATTGAAAAACAATGGATTTTAAAAATTTACTCAACGATTATTCGCTAGAAGCTATAGATCTAAGTCAGTTTTTACTCAACGCACTAATAGGAGCTGTTCTATCATGGTTGGTTTCTGTTTATTATAAACGGTATGGAAGTAGTGTTAGTAACCGAAGTCAATTTGCCAATAACTTTATTCTTCTGGCTTTGACGACGATGCTTATTATTACAATCGTAAAGTCATCTATTGCCTTGTCTCTAGGTTTAGTGGGTGCCTTATCTATCGTTCGTTTTAGAGCGGCAATAAAAGAACCTGAGGAACTCATTTACTTATTCTTAGTAATTGCGATTGGTTTAGGTATGGGGGCAGATCAAGCGGCGATAACAATCGTAGCATTTCTACTTATCATGAGTATATTGATAATAAAAAGTAAGCTCTCGGGTAAAGCTGGTAGTATGCGCAGAAATCAGATGCAACTTGCTATCACTACAGATCCCATATCAGTGGAGGACATAAATAAAGTATTGTCTGATAATATGAAAATAGTAGACCTGAAACGTATGAGTCAGAACAAGGATAAGATGTACCTTTCGTATGCGTTGGAATCAGATAGTTTCGATAATTTAATTTCTGTAAAAGATCAATTGTTGGCACTATCTCCCGACATGGAGGTTTCTTTCGTTGATAATAGTAATGTAGCGGGATGATAAAAACCCTAATTGTTCTTCTTCTTTTTTCTACTATTAATCTTTGTGCACAATCTGCAGAAAGAATAGAGAGTGAATACAAGTTAGGTATACCAAATAATGAAGCTGAAGCATTGTGGGCACATCTTCAAAGCGAACCATTTTTATCAAAATTGAGATCGGAATATGATCTAAAAACAGAAGTGTCTGTAGAGGATTTTGTGGATGTATATTTTGATGATGCAGCTCTAAACCTATATGAGCAGAAAGTAGGCCTTAGATACAGGTCTAGATATATAAAGGATACATTGATAAAACAGTTGGTGCAGTTGAAAACACCATTGTTGGCCGATGGAGTGGCGAGAACAGAGACGAAGTACGAGACTAAAAAATCGAGAGATAAAAATGATATTTATGCTCGGCACGAAATGCTGAAATATATAAAGAAAAAGGATAGAAGAAACCTGAATTACCAATTGGCAAAGTTTGGCACAGAGTCATTGAAAATGCTGCCCGAAGTTAGACTAAGGCAAACAAGAAGTAGGATATATATTACTGATAGTCTAGCTTCATTGGCAACCATTACATTAGATGTAGTAACGAATTTGAAGTTTCCGTTCCAACGATATACGGAGATGGAACTGGAGCTAAACGAGGTTAGGTATACGGAAAGTGATAAAGGGGGGAAGGAGAAAATGGAAAGATTCAACGAAAAATTGAGAAATGGATTGTTGGAATCCTTTCCGTCATTATACCAAGATCAGACACCGAAGTATAATAAAATGAAGCAGATGATCGACGAGAGTTGGTTATCAAAAACGTATGAATATAGAATGTGGATTGCACTTTCACTTATATTAGGAATAGCCTTATATCTGTTATTATTTAGGAAATGAGAATATCAAAACAAGAAAAAAGGAGGGATTATAGAAAAGCAATTGTCAGATTGTTGGTTTTGCTTGTATTAGCTGTTCTGGTTGTTTTAGGATATAAATACTGGCCCAAATCAACAGATAGCATTGAGAACAAATCTGAATACTTTTGTGATGCAGAAAAGTACAACAGTGATGGATTCACTTCTAATGGGGTTCTATATACAACCAATTGTAGTCAAGATAAAAACGAATTTGTTAGTGGAAAAGCATCATGCCGATGCGAAGGGGATAAACGATATGGCCCTACGCTTACATTGGATCATCTTAATCCTGGAGATACAGTATTCGTTAGTTTACAGGTAAAATCAACGAATAATTCAAAATCAAAACTAGTGTTTTCATCAGATAGAAAACACTACTACCAGGAAGTAATATCATCAGGAGGAGATACGGAATGGAAACTATATGTTACGTCATATATTATACCTGAAGATGCAATAGGGGCCGTATGGAAGATTTATCCAGTGATGGCAGAGGGGGCTGGACCAGCCTATTTTGACGATTTTACTGTCGATTTTGATGTAACTGAAATGGATGCAATAACGCATATTGAATTTCCAACAATGGAGCTTCAAATCAATAAGCTCAATTTTAGAAAAATCGTCAATAAGCGCAAGGAAGCTAAAAAAATAGGTTTGTTGTTTTCATCAAAAGAGGACCTAGTTGATGCAGATCTCAAGGTAGATGGTAAAGAATATAGTTGCCTTACAAGACTTAAAGGTGATCTACTTGATCACTTGAGATCTAATAAATGGTCATTTCGAGTAATGTTAGATGGAAATGAGACGTGGCGAGGAATGAATATATTTTCTATTCATAATAGTAAAGCACGATCTCATCTGGCTGAATGGACAATGCATGAAATGATGAGATCTGAGGGTATAATATCCCCAAAATATGATTTTATGAAGTTCGTTCTAAATGGCAAGAATATAGGTGTTTACGGATACGAACAACATTTTGACAACCATTTTCTTATCGATAATAAAAAGTTGATTGGTCCAATAATTAGACATAATGATGAGGGTTATTGGGATAATGTTCATGGACAACTGAAAGAGTACGAATGGGCAGAATCTTCCCAGATAGAATTGTTCAATAAAGAAAATGAAGGGAATGAGCAGTTCATGAAACTATATCATTATGGACATAGTCAATTGAATGATTACCTAGACGGGAGGAAGAAAGCTGAAGAAGTATTTGACCTCGAGAAGATGGCGAGATATTATGCGCTTATGGAGATTGGTCATGGGTTACATGCACAGTTGATGACTAATATTCGATTCTATGTCGACCCTACTACAGCATTGTTAGAACCAATTGGTTACGACTTCTTTGGTGATCATATGCCGAATGTAAATGAACATTGGAGGCCAATCGGACAATGGGAGAATGGCAAGAATGTCATCGAGCGATCAAGGGATGGATATGCATATATGCGAAGACTATTTGGAGATCTCAACTTCTATGCAAAATACATGAAACATCTTGATAGGTATTCTTCTGAAAACTATCTCAACGATAAATTGGAGAAATTAGGAGATCAGTTGAAAAGGAGTAATGATTTTATAAATACAGATCCTGAGTATTCCAATTATAAATATGATCTGAAGCACCAATTCCGAAAAGCAGGATATACTAGAGCAAAACTCTATCCGATGCCTAATGTATCTCTTAAATCATATAGATCTGTCGATAAAACGGAAGTGATTTTACAAGGGTTCCATTATTTTCCAATGAAGGTAATTGGTTATAAGACTGATAAAAAGACGGTAAGTCTAGAAGAGCCAATCTTGATAGACGCATATTCCCCGGATTCTCCAGTAGTGTCACACAGACTGAAGGCTAACGAGAAACCTACGACAGTTTTGTATCAGACGCTTGGACTAGACTCTATTTTCTACCATGAAGTTAATAATGATATTGCTCCTGAGATAAATATAACCACGCAGCAATCTATCCTTGTATCTCTTGCAAAACATCCTAATATAAAAACTATTGGTTCTTCATATATTGTGAGTGGAGGAAAGTGGACTATAGATAGGCCCTATATGGTCAATGAGAATGAGGATTTGGCGATATCTAAAGGGACTCAGGTAGAATTTGAACCAGGAGGCTCTCTTACTATCCGAGGACAAATACGCGCGCTAGGAACAGCTGATGAACCGATTATCTTCTCAGGTAATAAGTCGGCTGGTCAAGGAATCTTGATGTCGCAAACTGCAAATGAGTGTCAGTTTTCACATTGTGTTTTTTCAGGATTAGGAAGTTATGGTGCTGGTGCTGTCAAATTGTCTTCCTGTATTAACGTAGACCAATCAAGTGTTGATTTCAGTAATTGTATATGGAGTAATAACAATGCGCAAGCGGACCTTACCCTAAGTAATACGGAATATCAGTTGACCAATAGCCAATTTCAAAATAATGCTGGTGATGCTATTATAGCTACATTTTCAAAAGGAGTTATTGACAAGATACAAATCGATAATTATGGTGGGAGTGGATTGATCCAGAAAGGAGGGAGGACTACTATAAAAGATATGAAAATCTCAAGATTATTAGGTTGGGCATTGGAATATGATCTTTTGGCAATGTCAACTATCACAAATTTTAGAATAGAAGAAACAGCACATTCTCTTAGAGCTAAAGGAAACAGTGAAGTGGTAGTAAATGGATATGAGGGCAAATCAATTAAAAGAGATATAGAAGTAACAGGGAGTGATAAACCAGGAACGAAAGTGATTATTTCAAAAGCTAAATCCGATAAAAGTTTTATTCACATGGTAGAACCAGGTGCATTGTTGAAAATTAACGGTTCAGAAAAGAAGACAAAATGATGCGATATGAACGAAAATATCGAATCGAAAATCAACATTATCTTCAAGTTCTACAGGAGATAATGAGTATCAAAGGTGCGTTTAGTTCCGCCTATCCAGATAGATGGGTAAACAGTATCTACCTTGATAATATGAATTATGGTGCGCTGCGAGAAAACCTCTCTGGTGTTTCAAATAGAAGTAAATATAGAATGAGATGGTATGGCGAGGATTTTTATGAAATTCCAAATCCTATATTAGAAGAGAAAGTAAAGACAAACTTATTAGGATATAAGAACCTACAAAAATTAGGGTCTACTAAATTAAGTACTGAGAACTTAAGAGCATGTCTGGACATAAACCAATTGAAAGATCTAGGTATAGAGCCGATGGTAATGATAAGATATCTAAGGACCTATCTAGAATCGTATGATCATAGAGTCAGGATTACTATTGACCGAAACCTACAATACAGAGGTGTAAATAATTATGAGATAGACCCGTTCCAAGAGTATGATGATGCGATTATCTTAGAGATAAAATACGATCAAGATATAGAAGAAGAGATCGAAGATATACTTCAGTCAGTAAAATATAGGTTGACGAAAAACTCTAAGTTTGTATCGGGAATGATGGGGTATTGGGGCTAGTCCTTTGTCTTAATAGCCAAAGTGCTTAAGCTGACGATCATCATCTCTCCAGCCTTCCCTTACTTTTACGTTCATCTGTACAAATACAGGATGACCAACGAATTCTTCAATTTTCATTCTTGAATCCGTTCCTAGTTTTTTGATTGCCGAACCAGCTTTTCCGATTAATATACCTTTTTGAGTTTTACGCGATACGTAGATGGTACCATAAATATGAGCGAAAGGTTTTCCGTTTTTTTCAGAGTCTTTGTACTCGTCTATGATGACTTCACAAGAGTATGGTACTTCTTGTTTGTATTGAGTAAGAATGCATTCTCTCACGATTTCACTCACGAAAAAACGTACGTTTTTATCACTTAACTGATCTTTTGGATAGTATGCAGGACCTTCTTTTAGTTCTGATAAGATAGAGGCCATTAATTCTTCTAAGCCAGTCTTATTTAATGCAGATATTTCGAATGTTTTATCAAAATTCATAAGATCGCCCCACTTTGCTTTTAGGTTAGCAAGTTTGTCGTCTTTATCAAGATCTATCTTATTGATGACGAGGTATTTTGTTACATCTGTTTTACGGAGCAATTTTATAACTTTCTCATCACCTTCATAGTCCTCGTACAAGTCAAGAACGAACAGCAATACATCTGCATCTTCGAAACTTGAATAAGCGAATCTATTCATGCTTTCGTGCATACCGTATGAAGGATCTTCGATCAGTCCAGGTGTGTCCGAAAATACAACTTGAGTCTCATCGTCATTGTAAATGCCAAGTATTCTGTGCCTTGTTGTTTGAGGCTTACTGGTGATGATAGACATTTTTTCACCTAGAAGACTGTTCATCAGAGTTGACTTCCCTACGTTGGGCTTTCCTATGATGTTTATAAATCCTGACTTGTGCATATGATTAAAATCTGAGTTGTTTGGTTGCTCTATTCATTGTATCTAATACTTGACCAATGGCTAGAATGGGTGCTTTATGCCTCCAATTTATATTATTATAAGTCGGTCCAAAATTTACATAATATTGAAGTCGACTTTGTTCCATCTCTTGTAATACATGTTCTTGTACATTTACAAAAGTAATCCAGCCACCTTCATCAGATGTATCTTCGTACCATTCTTCATAGTAACTGTCATCGTCCCCATGGAAGTTCAATACATTGTCACAGAAAATAATAAACTTATGAATACCGTCACGAGATAAGTGGTCGATTACCTCTCGTTTAAGAAACATAATATCATTTCCAATAGCATCATTCCACTCTCCTATTAGCTCTATCATAGCAATACTCTGATCATAGTCGACAAAGAGTACTTTTACATATAGAGTCGAGGAACCGAAGTCGTCCCATTGAGGGTGGATGAAATAGTTATATACTTTGTTCGTAAAAGTGAACTCATCATATGTTTTACCGTAGAACGGGGATCGTCTGTCTTCTGCAGCGACGTAATATTCTCTCCATTTGTGATATGGTTCTATATCATGCATAACTAAGGTCTGGCTTTAGACTTTTTTATTTGATACTTATTTCTTTCCTAGTGAGGCGAGTAGCGTTATAGCTTTTTTGTCTCCCAATTTAGCTGCATCCTTGATATCTTTGATGTAGCCATTTTTGCCAGCTTCTTTTTTAGCCACGCCTCTCATTCTCAATATTTCACCTTCGTTGATATCTGATTTAGGTTGTTGCGGCACTTCCAAAGCTTTGTTTAGTTGCACTATTGCTTCTGTATACTCTCCTTTTTTTATTAGAATACTTCCATAGTGAAATAGGGACCAACGGATGTATTTGTTATTGATATCATCCGGGCCAAATTTTCTATTAGAATATAACTTTAGATCAAATTCTGCAAGATCATATTGCTTGACCTTTAGGTGGCATTCTGCCTTTAACTTTCTAGCTTTCCAATAAATAGGCTGCAGTGCTATAGACTTCTTAAGTGTCTGGTTGAAATCTTCGATTGCAGATTCCCAATCTTTATTTATAAGGTGAATTCTAGCTCTTCCAAAATATGCGGAAGGGATAGTTGGATCTAATCCTATAGCTTTCGTATAATCCCTTGTTGCGTCATGATAGTTTTTCATTCTAAAACATATCTTGGCGCGTCTTTCATAAGCTTGGGCGTGTCTATCATATTTTTCGATAGCCTTATTTAAGAAAGATATCGCTTCTTCTTCCTTTCCTTTTTGTTTTACTAGCCTTCTTCCTTTCAGAAACGACTGTACAGCAGCTTTGTCACTTGTCGGTTCCATAAGGTGATAATGCATAATCTTGCCACTTTCTGACATCCATGCACGGATCGATCCTGTAACAGCAAATTGAGAACAATAGCTCAACAAAGCTATTGTGTTCTTATATACCTTCTCTGATATTTGACCGACAAACCTTGGAATCTCCATTGTAAGCTTAACCTCATCAAACAGTTCTTCTTCGGTAAAAATCACTTGATTTTTATGATATTGCTCAGCTCTTTGGACAAACATTTTGTGTACTTTTTCGAAACTACGAGCGGTACCAAATTCTAATCTACCTTGAACTATTGTCTTAAAATATATTTTTTGAAATTCCTGATCCATATCTCATTTATTGAGAAAAAATTATGCCTAAAATGTAATAAAAAACTTAATCAAAGGGTAAGTAAATTTAGCTAACTATATAACTTGTTGACTAGTTAATAATTAGACAAAGTAAGAAAGCAAAATTAGTCGAAAAAAAGTTAAAAAATAATTTTATGCTATCAAGTTTACAAGTAAATGTGAATTCTTTCAGTGTTTTTCATTGAAACAATCACAGGACATGATTCTTAATAATTAATTTTTAATTATTCCGAAAGTAATACACATCAGAAAGATACGCATTACATAAAATTTATATTTTATTATATTGAATTTATTGATACCCAGACAACAATTTAAATATAGTGAAAAAGCCTGAATATCAAAGCAGTAGATAAGTCAAGAATCAAATTAGGCAATATTGATATTCTAAATTTTCTTTCCTTTTGGAGCTCCGAAAGGGATAGTAAATGAGAAGTTTGGGACGATTTGGAAATCGTTAGAATAGATAATTCCAGGTTGCAATAAAATATTGCTTTTGAGTCTGATTTCTATTAGTGAAGTAGCAACAAGAGTGCCATCTGTATATATGCCATCTGTGACTAGTCTTACTTTATCCGAAAGGGCAAGATTAAAGTTATATAGAGCGGCGAAATCTCTATTATCTTCACCTAATTCTTGTGAGAAGGTGGGAGCAAAGGTGAAATTGGTCCGCAATCCTCCTACGGTAATAGGAATGGAAGTAAGAATGCCTCCTCCATCATTGTTAAACAGCACTTTAGTAGAGATTCCGATATGGAAATTATTAGATATTGATCCGCTATACTTTGCCGCTAGTTGCATTACCGGCCATGCCGCGTCGTCATTTACGAATACAGATAGAAGCTCGAATCCAAAAGAAACGTCAAGATTGTCGTTAAGGCCAAAAGAAAAATTTTGGCCAAATAGTGCATAGTTTCTATAATAATGATTGTTTTTACCGTTTGGTATACCAGTCGGAATAAAGAATGGCTCACTACTGTTGTTTTGATTTAGACCATAATCATTATTTATTATGATTATGTTTGATTTCGCCAGTGTGATATTTCCTAGACTTTCGTTTTTTATAGTGATAGAATCGGAAGTGATATTGATTAGTTTTCCTATAAAAACCTGTTTATCTACTGTTCTTATTTTGATTAGTTCCTGATCGGAGGATTGGCTACTGCAAAAAGATGTGCAGCTAAGTAAAAATATGATAAGTATAAATCTCATTTTAGTAATTAGTAGCTGTGAATCTATTTATATAGAGACACGATTAATTCCTTGTAAAAATGGAACAAAACGAAATTCTCCAAAATCTTCCTTTTCATAACGATCACCTGCATGTTTTGTTATTCTAATCATTCTTTGACATTCTCCTTCTCCAAGAGGAATGACTAGCATGCCGCCTATATTCAATTGATCAAGTAAGTCCTGAGGTACAAAAGGTGCACCGCAAGTAACTAAAATACGGTCAAAGTTAGCGAATCGTGGTGATCCTTTATATCCATCTCCGAGGAGCGTTCTAATTCTACCAAATCCTAGTTGGTTAAGTAGCTTTTCGGTTCTGTGGTAAAGCTTCTCTTGTCTCTCAATGGTATATACTTTGACTCCAAGATATGATAAAACACATGATTGGAATCCACTGCCTGTCCCTATTTCCAGAACACGCTCGGTGCCCTTTAGCTCTAATAAACTGGTCTGAAAAGCAACTGTATACGGTTGGGAGATTGTCTGATCAGCATCAATCGGAAAAGCTACATCAGTATATGCCCATTTGGCGAAAGCATTGTCCAAAAACAGATGTCTAGGAATATTCATGAAAGCACTTAATATGCGTTCATTTTTGATTCCTTTTTGTCTAAGTGTAGTGACTAGTTTGGATCTTAGGCCTTTGTGTGTATACGTATCTCTCAATTAGATGCTGATTTTCAATTATTTATAAATAACACATAGTTATAATGCATAAATAACGGAAAAAGTTTCTGTATTGCCAAATTGATGGTAAGCAGAGATTTATTTTCTTAAATAAGATATGCGTTACAAGTTTTTTGGAACCAACTTCCAGAGGGTGTCATTCGGATTAGGTGCTACCTTATATCTTTTGAAGTCTAGAGATATTGGGTGGCGAAATGATAGTTCGTAAGCGTGTAGATAGATACTTCTATCTTTGTTTTTTCGTCTGGCCCCGTATTTTACGTCGCCTTTAATCGGACACCCAAAGTTTGCCAATTGACATCGAATTTGGTGAAATCGTCCTGTTATCAATTCGACTTTCAAGATAGTATAGTTATCAAGCGCAACGACAGTTTCGAAACTTAGAGTTGCTTCTTTTGCCTCTTTGTCTCCTTTTTTTCCGATTACAGATTTATTAGCTTGAGTCTTAATCAGATAGTCAGTCAGCTCCCCAGATTCTGTTTTGGGTTTGCCTTCTACAATCGCTAGATAGTACTTTCGTATTTTTTTCTCCTTTATCTGTTCCGTGAGATGGTTAGCGGCAGATACGTTATTGGCGAACAAAGTCAAACCACTTACTGGCCGATCTACTCTATTGATAACAAAGAGATCATGTTTCGCATATGACTCTAGTAGGTTTTTTAGGTTTTTATCCTCAGACTTGTCAGGAACGCACGGCATCCCTGCCAACTTTAAGGCAACTATATATTGGTTATTGCTATCTACAATAAGATCAGAAATCTCAAAAAAATCTTGCATACTTAATCTACTTCTTCATAGTCTATGAACCCCTCGTCTTTTTCTTGATTTAGCTTTTGTGCTTTTTTTGCAGCGACTATTTTTGCTACTTGTGACACCTGATATACACCGTATATGATCGCTATGAGAATTATAAATTTCATTCCTCAAGTTTATATGAATGGTCTTAATAATATTGAAACGCAAAGATAATCTTATTTGTTGATAAATGGTTATTTCGTTGGAAAGTGGTAAGTAAAACGAATTGAAGAACATAATCGGTGATCTCGCTGAGATCATGTCTTTTATTACACAGCCCATTGTTAGAATATTATGAATTCTCTGAATTCATAATAAAGGAATGTCAATTTTGTTAAGAAGGATGATAAATAGATTGTTTTCGGTGTGTAAGACAAATTGCACAAAAGAGTCGGTGGTCCCGCTGAGATCCCTTTTCTATTCATGTAGCTCATTACTACTAATACGGTGAATTCTCTGAATTCATATTTCTGGTTGTCATTATTGAACCGATTTTACGACTAGTGTATCTGTCACTTTAAGGCCTACTAATAATTTTAATCTCATAGAGATTACCGTATTATGGATGATAGTCTTTTCGTCTAGAATGACCCCAAAGGGTGTCACCGAGTTTCATCAATGATGTTTGGATTAATCCCGATTACTATTTCAGATGTTGGCTATTGCATAATCAACTATCAATATAGGGTGTTTGCCATGCAAGCCATCCCTCGCATCTCGGCATTTCACAATTATAATTACAGAAAAACTAAAACAGAAATGGTATAACTCGAATTCTATCATTGTTCTGTGTAGTAAATGCCAAAGAAACAGGGGAAATATTTATTCTATGCAAATTGTTAC
>CALKXE010000127.1 GCA_938003955.1 uncultured Saprospiraceae bacterium
ATACATTATGGTTTTCATTGGGTGAAGACATAGGCGTAAATGTGGAACGAAACCCAGTAAAAGAATACAATAAAAAGTCATTCTTCAAGAACAAAACGATCGAACTGCACACATTTGATATCGAAATTAAAAACAACAAAAACAATACAATCAATATGTCTGTGATGGATCAAGTCCCTATCAGTACCGATGAAGAAATAGAAGTAAAAGTGTTAGAAATATCGAAAGCAAATTATGAAGAAGAATCTGGATATTTAAAATGGGAAGGAAAGCTCAACATCTCAGAAAAGAAGAAATACAGAATAAGCTATGAAATCAAGTATGGAAAAAATATAAAAGTTGTCAATTAATGAAAATCCCCTCAACCAAATTAAGGCTTGAGGGGATTTCTTTCTTTGAGAATTCAATTCTATAAACCTTACTTTGTCGTATAGACATTCTCCCAAATAAAACAACTGACAGAAAATAATGTCCAAACGCATATATAATCACTAGTAATTGTAATTTAGCTAATCAGAAGTCCTAACCTCTGAAATTAAGTTTACTAACGACTAATTGATATTAATGCGATTTGGAATAACCTCAATATTTCTCGTTTTACTATTTTCCGTTTTGGGATGTAAAACAGAACAACCTAATTCAATAGTCACAGACGAAACAGCACTCTCTAAAAATATCCCAGAAACCATCTCTTTCAACTACCATGTAAGACCTATTCTATCTGATAGATGTTTTAAATGCCATGGACCAGACAAAGCAAAAATTGAAGCGGGTCTTTCATTGAATAGTAGAGAAGATGCACTAATCGCACTTGGTGACAAAAAGGACCACTTCGCAATAATCCCTGGAGATCCAGAAAATAGCACTCTGATAAGTAGGCTATATTCGGATGATGAATCAAAACTAATGCCGCCGCCAGAATCTAATCTTGTAGTTGACGAATATGAAAAACAAGTTCTTAAGCGCTGGATAGAACAAGGTGCAAAATGGGAACAACATTGGGCATTCAATAAAGTATCAGATTCGAAACATCCCAACGTCGAAAATTCAGATTTCATAAGCAATCCAATTGACAATTTCATCCTTTCGAAAATAGAAAAAAACAATCTACTTCCCGCTCAAAAAGCAGAAAAGGAATATCTAATAAGAAGAGTATCATTCGACATTACTGGCCTTCCACCATCTATCGAAGATGTAGAGTCATTTGTCAATGATGAAAGCGAGAATGCCTATGAAAATGTTGTAGATAAATATCTTGACTCTGAAGCTTATGCCGAAAACATGACCGGACTATGGCTTGACGTAGCTAGATATGCAGATACTCACGGATATCAAGATGATCTAGAAAGAATCATGTGGCCATGGAGAGATTGGGTGATCCATGCTTTCAAAAAAAACATGCCTTATGATAAATTTGTAGAATGGCAGCTTGCAGGAGACCTACTTCCCAACCCAACTCGAGAACAATTAATCGCCACAGGATTCAACAGGAATCACAAAATCACCCAAGAAGGGGGCGTAATTCCAGAAGAATACCGAGTAGAGTATGTGAGCGATAGAACAATGACATTCGGAAAAGCATTCATTGGGCTTACTGTAGAATGTGCTAAATGTCATGATCATAAATACGATCCAATATCTCAAAAAGAGTACTACAGCCTCTATTCATTCTTTAATAATGTACCAGAAAAGGGATTGATAGAAGCATATGGAGCAACTCCCGAACCATACATCACACTCACTAAAGAAGAGATAGCCTCACAACTGACTTTTATACAAAATCTAGATACATTAGAAACGATACAACTAATGGTAATGGAGGAAGACCCAAAACTGAGAAAGTCTTATGTCCTAGCTAGAGGAGCATATGATCAACCCACTGATGAAGTAACTCCAACTACACCCGAATCGATTCTTCCATTTGATGGTTATCAGAAAGATAGAAAAGGATTATCGGATTGGCTATTTAACAAAGAGAACCCGCTCACATCTCGTGTTATGGTCAATAGACTATGGTTGATGTGCTTTGGAAAAGGACTGGTAAGTACACCTGATGACTTCGGTGCACAAGGTTCACTGCCTAGTCATCCAGAATTGCTTGATCATTTGGCATATAAATTCATGGATGAAGATTGGGACATCAAAGTTATGCTGAAATACATCGTCATGTCTAGCACCTACCAACAATCATCAAAGACGACAGCAAAGCAACAAAAATCTGATCTAGAAAACATGTTATACGCAAGAGGATCAAGAGTAAGACTTTCCGCAGAAAAAATACGTGACCTAACCTTAAAATCAAGCGGATTAATGACCGATCAAATCGGAGGCCCTTCCGTAAAACCTTATCAACCTGAAGGACTATGGAAAGAAGTAGTTGGAGGTGGCGGCGGTGCCGATTTTGGATATGTGATTGATGAGGGAGATAAGCAATATAGACGCAGTCTATATACATTCTGGAAACGAACAGTTCCTCCACCAGATATGATGACATTCGATGCAGTGACAAGAGACTTCTGTATGGTAAGTAGAGAAACAACCTCCACCCCACTCCAAGCTCTGGTTATGCTGAATAGCCCTCAAGTAATAGAGGCCGCGAGAAATCTAGCATATCAGGCTGTACGGAAAGTAGACGGAGAAAGTCAACGAATCACATATATGTTCAAGAGCACAACCAGTAGAGATCCAAGTGATAAAGAACTTGACAAAATGATTGCGTATTTGAAAGCTGAGAAAAAGAAATTTGAAGACGCTCCAAATGATGCAGACGCTTATCTCTCTATCGGTGACTCACCACAGCAAGACTTATTACCCAATCCAGAGATGGCAGCATATGCAACTGTAGCCAATGTAATCTACAATCTTGATGAATCTATAACCCGATCATAATATGAGTGAGATAGAAAAGCGACAAATGAACATGAATCGCAGAGCATTCTTATCCAAGTCTGCGCTAGGCATAGGAGGTGCCGCGTTGACATCATTGCTTGGATATGGGTGTAACATTGGTGGAACATCAGATCCTGCCAAAGCTATATCAAGCAAAATAAATGCAGCTTTAGGTCAAGGGAAGTTACATTTCGCTCCTAAGGCAAAAAGGGTAATCTACTTATTCCAAAGTGGTGGCCCATCTCAGTATGAGCTTTTTGACTACAAACCTCTTCTAGATAAAATGAGAGGCGAAAATCTACCGGAAAGCATTAGAAATGGTCAGCGATTGACGGGTATGTCATCTGGTCAAGATTCGTTCCCGCTGGTTGGGTCTCAATATAAGTTTTCGCAGCATGGTAAGAGTGGAACATGGATGAGTGAATTACTCCCATACACTTCCAAGATCGCTGATGAGATCTGTGTAATCAAATCAATGCATACAGATGCCATCAATCACGATCCAGCGATTACGTTTTTCCAGACAGGATCGCAACAACCTGGGCGACCATGCATAGGTTCATGGCTTAGTTATGGACTAGGGAGTATGAATGATAATCTGCCGACATTCACAGTACTCCTATCTAGAGGAACGGGAAGGAAATTTGGACAGCCTTTATACTCTAGGTTATGGGGTAATGGTTTTTTGCATTCTTTACACCAAGGTGTGCAATTCCGATCAGCAAAAGACCCAGTCTTATTCTTGCAAGACCCAAAAGGGATAACGAAAAAATCAAGAAGAAACATGCTTGACCAAATCTCTGAACTTAACCATATGCATATGGAAGAATTTGGAGATCCAGAAATAGCAAGTCGAATATCTCAATACGAAATGGCATATAGAATGCAGACCTCCGTTCCTGAAATCATGGATACAAAAGGAGAACCTGACCATATATATAAGATGTATGGTGCACAATCTATGCAACCAGGCACCTATGCCGCAAACGCATTATTAGCTAGACGATTGGCAGAAAAAGGCGTTAGATACATCCAACTATACCACATGGGCTGGGACCACCACGACAACCTCCCAAATGCTGTGAAAAATCAAGCACATGATGTAGATCAAGCATCCGCTGCATTGGTCATGGATCTGAAACAAAGAGGAATGCTAGATGATACACTCGTAGTTTGGGGTGGAGAATTTGGCAGAACAAATTATTCCCAAGGTATACTCACAGATACTAACTATGGTCGAGATCACCATCCGCGATGCTTCTCAATATGGATGGCCGGCGGCGGTATCAAGCCTGGAATGACATATGGAGCTACAGATGATTTTGGTTATAATATCGCAGAGAACCCTGTACATGTGCATGATTTCCAAGCAACATTACTTCATCAACTTGGAATTGACCATGAAAAATTCACTTATAAATACCAAGGTAGAAGATTTCGATTGACTGATGTAAGTGGAGAAGTAGTAAGAGGCATTTTAGCATAAGTATATTTAACCTATAAAGCAATAGTCATCGATCGTAGATCTTTCATAAAATCAACACTAATAACCACTGGGTCATTATATCTATCAGGTAGCAATCTTATGGGGAAGGATCTGATCTTAGGACATGGAGACTTCCAGTATAAAGTTATCGCTGATTGGGGAAACCTTGACAAACTCACTCATCCAGTAAGTGACTGTCACGAAATGGTGCAAGACTCAAAAGGACGCATCATACTCCTAACCAATAATACCAAAAACAATGTCATCATATATAATAAGGATGGAAAACTAAAAGAAACTTGGGGTACGCAATATCCTGGAGCGCATGGGTTGACTTTAAAAAATGAAGGCGGAGAAGATTTCCTATATATAACAGACACTGAAAGGGGTATTATAGAAAAGACAACATTACAAGGAAAGAAGGTAATGACAATAAACCGACCCAAGCAATTTGACACAGAAGACTCAAAGGTTAGTTTCGTTCCGACTGAAACTGCCATTGCCGAAAATGGTGACATCTATGTTGCGGATGGATACGGAAGTCAATACATCTACATATATGATCAAAAAGGAAAACTAAAATCTAGGTTTGGTGGCCCAGGAAAAGAAGATGACAAATTCTATAATTGTCATGGAGTCGCAATAGACGAACGAGATGGCACGCCCAAAATATTAGTTACCGCTAGAGAGAAAAACCAACTGAAATACTTCAATCTAAATGGAGAATATATGTCATCAATTGATCTTCCAGGGGCATATATCTGTCGTCCTGTGATTCATGATAGTAATGTCTACTTAGCTACGATTTGGTCTGGCGACAAGGGTGATAATAGCGGATTCATATCGATCCTAGATAAGGAAAATCGATTAATCTCAGCTCCTGGAGGGAAAACACCACAATACAAAAAAAACAAGCTCACTAAAATGAATCAAGCATATCAGGTGTTTAAGCATCCGCATGATGTTTGTGTCGATGATGATAGTAATCTATATATTCCTCAGTGGAATGCAGGTCAAGTATATCCTATGAAATTGGTAAAAGTATGAAGTACTTGATTATACTATTTCTCTTTCTATCTTTTGGTTGTCATAGGCAAGCTAGCGATAATATCTACCTACAAGAATCAGAAATTATTTTAGCACCACCAATTGTCACTGCGGATAATATTTTCTTTGATACTTGTACATACATAAGCGTAAGCAATGACCAAAATATAATCATTCGCTATACTGATGATGGGTCGAACCCGAATACAACAAGTAAAGTCGCTGATAGTGATATTAATGTATGTGAAAATAGTGTTTTGAAATTCAGAGCATTTCGAGAGGGAATAAAACCGAGCAAAATTGTTTCAACCAGTACATTTAAGAATCGAAATCTAAGTTGGGCGAAAATCTCAGGCCCCGAAGCCAATGAGAATTATGATGCTGGTATCGATGCACTTACTGACCAAATCAAAGGAGGCTTTAACTTTAAAGCCAAAGCGTGGAATGGATTTCAGGATAGCATCATATCATTTTCATTTAACTTGGCAGAATTGAAAATGATAAAAGGCATCACATTGTCAACATTAGTTGATCAGAAGTCTTGGATTTTCTCGCCAAAAAACATATCTGTAACTTATTCTGTTCCAGATGGATCGGTAAGAACTAAGTATATAAACATCGCTGACTGGGACTTGATATCGGACAAATTTATGAATTTCATTGAGATAGATATTCTACCGACTCTTATCACAGGATTAACAATGCATATCAACATGGGACCAATACCAGATTGGCATCCAGGAAAAGGAAACTTTCCATGGTTTTTTATTGACGAAATATTAATATTGTAAATGGTTTTATTCATGGACTTTTTTGGTCGATTTCATCCGTTGATATTGCACCTTCCTATTGGGATATTGGTTTACGCCTACTTACAATGGGTCTATGACGCATGGAAGAAAAAAACTCAGCCTACAGACTTAAATTTCGCTCTTACTATAGGTTGCATCTCCGCAATACTGAGCGCTATATCTGGATGGCTTCTCGCTGAACAAGGAGGCTATGATCAGGAATTACTAGCCTGGCATAAATACCTAGGAATAGCGACTGGATTGGGCACCATATTCTTACTTTTTATTTACAACTTAAAATCAAGCAATTTGATTTTTGGTCTAATATTCACTGGATTCATGGGGTTACTGAGTGCTACGGGTCACTATGGAGGATCACTGACTCATGGTAAAGACTTCTTGACTAAAAGCACAGATAAAAAGAAAGATAATATAGTTAGAGATATCCAAGAAGCACATATCTTTAATGACATTGTAATGCCGATATTCGAGCGAAAGTGTGTCAGCTGCCACAATCCTGAAAAGTCAAAAGGTGATCTATTATTTCACAATCTGGAAGGATGGCAAAAAGGAGGCGAAAATGGAAAAGTACTAACTGCAGGAGTTCCTTCAGAAAGTCACATCCTACAAAGAGCATATCTACCTAAAGAAGACGAAGAACATATGCCACCCGATGGAAAACTACAACTCTCCATTGATGAACTTAACTTCCTCGAATGGTGGATAAAAGAAATGAAGAACTACGATCACTTTGTCAAAGATCTAACACCAAATAGCAAAGTAAATAAATACCTAAAGTCGCTAGAAGGAGATGAATTCGAAGGCGTGGAAAAAGTGGAAAATAGCGAATTGGTATCACTCAGCCAATATGGTATAAGTGCAAATGCCGTATCATCGACTACCCCATGGATTGACATTGTATTCACTGATAAGAGTAGTGTGAAATCAGGATTGAAAAAACTGAAGACTATTGCAAATAACATCATTGAAATAGACCTTTCTCACACGGACGTTAGTGATGGTGACTTGAAAACCCTCAATTCATTTAGTCAATTAAGAAAGCTTAATCTGAGTAATACTTCCATTGGAAACAAAGGTGTTTCTAATCTGAGTGATCTTAAGAAATTAAACAATCTAAACTTGTATAAAACGCAAGTAGACAATGATGTACTAGACGACTTATCAGAAATAAAGCCTCTCAACAAAGTCTACGTATGGCAAACTAAAGTGGAAGAGGATTTTGCCAAACAATGGTCAAAAAACAATCCTCACGTCCTCTTAGACTTTGGAGCTGATCAATCTTTGTTCGGAACTCCAAAACTAGCTACTCCGCTCGTAACTGCTGATTCAGAATTATTCAAAGATTCTCTATCCGTTACATTAAGTACAAGCAATCCACGAGCCATTATAAAATATCAGTTAGCTACTAAGAACGAAGTAATTGCTAAAGAATATAATAGTTCGATTAACCTCATAGAATCGACTACCCTCCTCGCTTATCTTACTCAAGAAGGGTGGCAAAACTCTGACACAATAGAAAGATCATTCATCAATGCCAAATACGAACCGAAGAGTATAAAATTATCAACTGAACCTAACGAAAAATATCCGGGTGATGGCCCTACCACATTAATAGACTTCACCAAAGGAAGTGAATCATTTGGTGATGGAAAATGGCTTGGCTTCTTCGGTGAGGATGTAGTAGCGACATTAGACATGGGACAAAATATACCAATCCAAAGCATTAATATTAGTTCGCTTATCGACGATAGGTCTTATATTTTCACCCCAAAATCTATCAAAATTGAAACTTCAACTGATGGTCAAGAATATAACGCTTATACACAAAAAGAATATCCAATTCCAACCGAATCTACTACAATAAAAGTAAAGAATCATCTTCTATCAGGCGATCCGACAACTGCTCAATTTATAAGGATCAAAATCGAAGGTCTCAAGAAGAATCCTAAATGGCATGCTGCACCTGGTGCTGAATGCTGGTTATTTCTGGATGAGATTGTGGTGGAGTGAACAGTCTAAGTTAACTCGCCTTACAAATCCAAATGATTAGTTGAAACTATTTTAATATATTTGATTGTTATATTCATACAAAAATAATAGAATATGGAAATCAAAGTGAATCTCGACGTTTCGACTTTAAGTACTGAAGAAAAGGTAGCACTTGTTCAAAAAATTTTTGAGTCTGATAAAGATATAAAATCTAAAATGTTAGAATCTGAAGTTAAAGAAAATGACACTATTGGCGTTTCCAAGGACGAATTAAAAAAGATTGTAGACCAAGACTTTGAAAGATATGACAAAGTATTTACAGCTCTAGCATGAAATATCTTTCAAAAGAGAATATCGTTACTATAAATCAGTTCACAATTAATAAACATGGAGGCAACTTTAATCCTCCTTCAAACTATTTACACGAAGAGAATTTAGACTACTTAATAGAAATAGTTTCCTCAGAAATGTTTGGTCAACAGACATATCCAACATTAGCATCGAAAGCAGGTTTATACATGTATAATATTATTGCTAACCACGTGTTTTCTGATGGCAATAAAAGGACTGGACTAGAAGCTGGAATCGCATTCTTACGAATAAATGGTAAAAATATATCGCAAAAACTCACCATAGATGATATTTTTAACTTTACAATAAAAGTCGCCTCCGGCAACAGCTCATTGGAAGGCACACAAAAATGATTTGAAGATAATATTGTGAATGAGTATTTAAGTTGATACTCATTCACTATATATCATTCTGTATATTATTTACAATTGGCTAAAGATCATCACCCGAAATATCTTCCCATTTTCTTATACTCCCCCCATGTCAATGTTCCTTGTTTGACTCTATCCAGTTCTGTACTTATAACCTTCTTGATTAATTCTTTCTCTGCATTTAAAGTCTCTAACGTTTGTGCCCGAGAAGTTTCCTTAACGAATTGCAAATCATCTTGAGTAGCCGCATTTAGCTTCCCAACATACGAATGATAACTATTCGCCACCATGGTTTCATGTTGATCTAATCTAAAGTCATATGGACTCCGTTCTGATATCAACTTCACGAAAAGAGGAGCAGTCTCAATTGCCATAAATAGCAAAGTGATAAAAATACTTGCCCAGAATATAGTGGAACTCTTATCAGCAAGTCTACCCAATGCATCCATCTGTGCAGCAAATCCATCCAGTCTTGACTTCTCCAGATTCGTGTTGGTTTGATTCATCGTGGATTCGATATTGAGTAATTCCAATTTCCTGTTTTCTAACTGAGGACTGATTGACGCTATAGCAACATCGAGCTCCTGTTGAGCTAGATCCGCATTTCTCTTTTTGGCTTTATAGATTGGTCCAAGATTACGATTCCCAGAACCTCCCGTACCATCAGCTTCTTGAGTTGCCGCAAGATTCAATTCATTTCTTGTTACTCTTTTGGATTCAATTTGGCTTTCTAACTCAGTAATCTCATTAGTAACTCTATCCATCTCAGGCAAGAATCTTGTACGCAATAGATCTTCTTGTTCTTTATATCGCTCTTGCTCCATAAGAACTAGCTCTGATCCTATCTCACTTTGAAACAACTTAAGTTCCAATGGCTTTGCTATCACAAAAGCGATAAGAACAGCCAATACTAATCTAGGCAGTGCCATTCCAAACTCTTTCAGAGGCTTATCCTTTTTCTTAATACTCATCACGATGTATCGATCAAGATTAAAAATCATGAGACCCCACAGTAATCCGAAAAATATAGCAATAGTCACTGATTTAAAAACCGAAAACAATGCAAATCCACCTGCAATAGAAGCAAATATTCCAGTAAAAAACACGGTGGCACCTATCCCAGCATATTTATTTTGGTCTGTAGGGGTCCTTTTTAAAATTGATTGATCTATACCAGCACAGAAATGAAAAAATTGAGTTAAGCCATTCATATATCTAAGTTTGTAGGTGAGTAAATACCAAATACAGTCCTATCTAGTGAAAGATGGAACCCGAATTTAGTTTAGTATAGAATGGTTGCTTGATTGCAATATTGTGGAAATAATACTTCCACTATGTAGTATTTCGACTACTTATATAAAAACGACTACTAACGAAGAAAGAAATTAACTGAATGTGGAATAATTGATTAACCCCACATTTAATACATCGTGATACAGATTCGTTTAAAGGAATTATTTACAATATCTAGCTTTGTGTCTTCACCTTTTCTATAATCTCCTTATAGTAGTCTTCATAGATAGGCAGGATATTATCAATATCGAAAGTCTTTGCATGTTCGAAAGCTGCCTTTCTGAACTTTTGATGCGTTTCTTCATTTTCAAGAATAGAAATAGCTTTTTCTGCCATACCTTCTACATCCCCGACATCACATAGATAACCTGTCTTACCATCGATATTTACTTCTGGTATACCGCCAATGTTAGATGAAACAACCGGAACCTCACAAGCCATAGCCTCTAATGCAGCGAGGCCAAAAGATTCGTTTTCAGAAGGCAAAACAAAAAGATCTGCAACCGCAAGTAATTCCTCGACTGCATCCTGCTTACCCAAAAACCTAATTTCACTACACAGACCTAATTCCCTGCACAATTCTTCCATTTTTTGTCTTTCTGGACCATCTCCAATTAGCATCAACTTACAAGGTATCTTTGCTTGAACTCTTGCGAAAACCTGAATCACATCATCTACCCTTTTCACCTTTCTGAAGTTAGATACATGAACCATTATTTTTTCACCTTCAGGAGCTATCGCTTTCTTGAAGTGATCCTTATCTGTCTTTCTAAATCTAGCAAAATCTATAAAATTATAAATTACCTTAATCTCGTTCTTAACTTCAAAAGTCTCTTCCGTTTGTTTTTTTAATTGATTGGAAACTGTTGTTACCCCGTCACTTTGATTGATACTAAATTCCGCCACTGGAAAGAAAGAAGTATTAGACCCTACCAAAGTAATGTCAGTACCGTGCAGTGTAGTAACAACTGGAATGTTGATACCATGCGTCAATAATATCTGCTTAGCCATGTAAGCAACAGCAGCGTGTGGTATAGCATAATGTACATGAAGGATATCGAGATTTTCATATTTGACTACATCTACCATCTTACTGGCAAGTGCCGTCTCGTATGGAGTATACTCGAACAATGGATAATCAAATGAACTTACCTCATGAAGATAAACATTGGCACTAAATGAATTTAATCTTGCAGGTCTCTTATAAGTTATAAAATGAACTTCATGACCCAACTTTGCTAATCCTAGCCCTATCTCCGTCGCTACAACTCCACTCCCTCCATAGGTAGGATAACAAACGATACCAATTTTCATATGTTTAAAATTTTATTTACGTTGAACTCAACGAGTTCTATTTAACCATCTACTAATCTGTCTCATCTTAGTTCGTAAATACCTAAAATAAAAAATTTAATGGCACAAGTTTCAATTCTTCTTTGAATTGGAACAAGTTTCAATTCTTCTTTGAATTGGAACAAGTTTCAATTCTTCTTTGAATTGGAACAAGTTTCAATTCTTCTTTGAATTGGAACAAGTTTCAATTCTTCTTTGAATTGGAACAAGT
>CALKXE010000128.1 GCA_938003955.1 uncultured Saprospiraceae bacterium
TCGTGCATTGGATTCGGCAAATAATGTATCGTAAACCAAGGACGATTTGCCACTTCCCGAAATTCCAGTGACGACTGTTAGTTTGTTTTTGGGGATTCGGATGTTGATATTTTTGAGACCGTGGGTGGTGATGCCGTTGAGGATGATATTATTGTTGGAATTATTGTTGACGGCAGCGCTCACTTCGGCTACGCTCAGTGATCGATGTTGCGGTTGTTTTTTTACTTCATCTACGCTCTGTGATCGAGGTATTCCTTGATGAATTATATAGCCACCACTAGTCAAATCAGTATCGCACGTAGACCGAGCGTAGTTGCACGTAGACCGAGCGTAGCCGAGGTCCACGTGCCAATCACTCCACCCAATTACCGCTTCATTTTGTTCAATACATACAATTGTATTTCCCTTTTGCTTTATGCTATCAAACATAAGTAGGAGAGACTGAATGTCATCATGATGCAGTCCGATACTCGGTTCTATGATGATGTAGAGTGTATCTCCAGTATCTTTTTTCTGGAGTTGGTTTGCGATTTTTATACGCTGTGCTTCTCCGCCAGATAAGGTGGTAGAGGATTGTCCGAGCGTCAAGTAGCCGAGGCCTATTTCTTTTAGTATTGTTAGTCCTGTGCAGACCTTTTTTTGTCCATCAAAAAACGCGAGGGCTTCATTGATTGATAGCTTGTAGATGTCGGCGATAGATAGTCCGTTGTATTTTATCTGCAGTGTTTCTTCATTGAATCGATCGCCGTTGCATACGCCACAGACGAGATCCACATTGCCCAAGAAGTGCATGCCGATTTGTGTTTTTCCTGCACCTTGACAGGTTTCACATCTTCCTCCTTTACTACCTGCGCTGAGGGAACTCGAAGTGCTGGCGCTGAGGCGACTCGAAGTGTTGAATGAAAATCTGGACTTGGTAAATCCTTTGGCTTTTGATTCTGGAAGACCAGCAAATAGATCTCGAATATGATCTGAGATTCCGAGATATGTAGCTGGATTACTTCGGGGTGTTTTTCCTATTGGTGAATGATCGATAAAAATCAATTTATTGATACGATCAAGATTCTCGTGATAAGATAATACTGCAGGTTTATCTATTGCTATTCCTAATTGCTGTTGCACTGCTTTGAGCAGAGTGCCTTTGACCAAGCTCGATTTTCCGACACCAGATCTTCCACTGACCACATTGAGTTTTCCTAACTGAAATTCAACATCAATATTTTTCAGGTTCCTTTCTTCACATCCAAAAAGCCGAATGGATTCTGCCAAAGAAGAAGAAGAAGAAGAAGAAGAAGAAGAAGAAGAAGAAGAACCACTTCTTTCGTTTGGGTATTTGATCGCTCTGTATGTCGGGCTGATTTCTTTTAATTCCTCTTGTTGAGAGAAGTCAGTGAATGCTCCATTATAGATGACTTCTCCGCCATTGATACCAGCGGCTGGTCCAATCTCTATGATGTGATCTGCGCTGGTTATTGTGTCTATATCATGTTCTACTACGATTACGGTATTCCCTTTCTTGACGAGCTGCTTGAGGTGGTAGATTAGTCGTACGTTCTCTTCGCGATGTAGACCTATAGATGGTTCGTCAAATACATAGAGCACATCACTCAATGGAACTAAGATCTGATTGGCGACTCGGATCCGCTGAATCTCACTTGCACGAAGTGATTTTGATGGACGATCGAGCGTCAGGTGCCCAAGTCCTAGGTCATCTAATAGATCAACTTGTAATTCGATCTTATCTACGATTTCCTTGGCGACTATTCCCCATTTATTGGACTTGATCCATTGACCAAGTGCATTCAATTCTAAGGTGGTAATATCGGCAATTGACTTCTGGTGGACAGTGACACTGAGTGCATCATCATTCAATCGAGTTCCATGACAATCTGGGCAAGTTACGGCATGCACATACTTCAGGATGTTGGCATTTCGATCCCGTCTCAGAATATCTGACATGATCGGAATCATTCCTTTGTAGTGTCCTTCTTCCCTCGGCTTCGCTTTTATCCCTGTCCACTTTAATCGGGACTCCAGGCTGTGCTTTCCAAACGGTACTTTGATCTTGTCGCTACCATATAGGATCACTTCTTTTTGTGCATCTGTAAGGTCGATCCATGGGATGTCTACATTGAATCCTTCTGCCTCGCATACTTGATTCAGCACATCGATGGTTACTTGAGAATACATGATATATCCATTAGGTAATGTCGGTGCCAGTGTGCCCTCTCTGATCGACTTCTCGGGAAAGGCAATCAAGCGGTCAAGGTCTATCTGTTCTTCTTTGCCGATTCCATTGCATCGCTTACATTTCCCTACCTCCGAGTTGAACGAAAAGAGTGCTCGAGAAAGCTCAATATCTCTTTCAGTCTTACCAGTTCTGGCATATAACAAACGCAGTAAATCATAGATGTCCGACATGGTCCCAACAGTAGATCTCGCATGCATACCTGTCGTTCGTTGACCTATCGCAATCACAGGGCTCAGTCCTTCGATCTCATCCACATCAGGTCGATTCAGCTTCCCCATAAACTGTCGTGCAAAAGAGGGGAGTGTCTCGAAGTATCTCCGCTGTCCTTCCTTTGCTATAATCTCAAATACAAGACTCGATTTGCCGGATCCAGATATCCCAGTAACAACGATAAACTTGTTGTGCGGAATACACAATGATATGTTCTTCAGATTGTTTGTTCTCGCTCCTTGGATAACGATCTCCGGACGTTTTGTTGAGGTCATGCGGCGAAATTAGTGAAATATAATTTGGTGGGGATTTGGCAGTGTGCGTGCTTATTAAAAGAAGTGTATGAATTTTTTTTATTTACAGAGTGACTGGAAATAATTGTTCTTCTTATTAATTTATTATCTATATTTAATTCTAAATTAATTACATTACTTCTAAATAAACCAACACATGAGAATTCTAATTACATTGCTTTTATTTGTTTTTTTTAACTCGATTGCCTACTCTCAATTTTGCTCGGGAACTAATATTTTGACTGAATGTTCATTTGAATTTGGTGATGGTAGTGGCAGTAGCGAATATGCTGATAATAGTGATTGCGAATGGTTAATCCAAGTAGAACAGGATAGTATTATTACTTTAATTTTTAGCAATTTTGATACTGAATCTTGCTGTGATAAGCTTAGAATCTATAATGGGGGAAATAATAATGCACCTCTTATTGGAGAATATGCTGGAAGTACGATGCCAGATGTCATACAATCTTCTTCAAACGAACTTTTTCTAGAATTTACGACAGACAGTAGTGTGTCAGAGGAAGGTTGGTCTGCCTTTTATTATTGTAATGATATTCCTTTTGTTGATCTAGGATATGCAGATCCAGGATTCAGTAATATTATTTCTGTTGAAGAGACTTTTCTAGAATACGAAGTTGAACTGAAGAACAATGGAAATCTTGATTCAGGACCTTTCGAAGTCGGGTTTTATGCGAGTGAGGATTCCGAAATATCATCTTCTGATATATTGATATTTGTTGTCTCAGTAGATGGTTTACCGGGTAATTCTAATTTTTTGTTAACAGGGATAAATAATGTTCGAGATTCTATCCCTCCAGGGTCTTATGATAACCTTGGATTTATAATAGACCCTCAAAATGAAATTGAAGAAATTTCTGAAGGAAACAATAATTATTTAGAAAGTTTTCAAGGAATTAATATACCATACTGTTCTGAGTTGACGATGATCACTGGATGTCAAGGAGTTATTAGTGACGGCAGTGGGTTTGATGATATAATACAAGAATCACAGTGTTCATGGTTAATAGAATCTGAGAGTAATGAATCAATTTTACTTGATTTTGTCGATGTAGACCTTAGTTTTTCTGACAAAATTAGAGTTTATGATGGGGACGGACAAAATTCAACCTTGATACATGAATTTAGAGGGAATGATGAATTTTACCCAATTGTGTCATCTGGAAACTCTATCTATTTTGAGTTTGACGCATCTTTTTCTAATAATGATGGTTGGAATGCAGAGTTTATTTGTACAGACACAAGTATTTCCAATTTGATTATGGAAACATCAAGTAATGTCAATAGTATGGGGAGTAATATTGACTTTAACCTTGATATACGTAATAATGGTAATGGTACATCTCCTGCGACGAAAATTTATTTCTATGGCAGTATTGATAATGATTTTAATATTACGCAGGATTACTTGATTGATTCTTTAGAACTTGGTCCAATCGCAGCATTTGATCAAGTCCAAATTAGTTATCTAGTTGATGCTAGTGATGCTCTTCCATCAGGAGAGTATCAACCAGTAGCCGTTATCGATGCATTTGATAATGTTTTAGAACTTAATGAAGAAGATAATTTTGAAGTTTTCAATGATGATTTTTATATCCCATACTGTTCGGATACGACTAATATAATAAATGATTGTTCTGGGATTATAGCTGATGGTAGCGGAAACAATGACTTCACACCTGGCACTGATTGCAGTTGGCTTATAGCTGGAGAGGAAGGAAAGTTTGTTTCTCTTAGTCCAATAAATGTAGATTTAGGATCTAGTGCCAACATACTTAGATTGTATGATGGAGATAATAATTCCAGTACATTAATTGCTGAGTTTAGTGGATCTAATGATAATGACATTCCTTCATCGATAATTTCCACAGGAGAGAATATGTATGTAGAGTTTGTTACATCAAATTTCTCAAGCTTTGGTTCTGGATGGGATTTTCAGTATTCATGTACCGAAGACGTTCAAGTTGATTTTAATTATCAAGTGGACTTCATATCCATAAATACATTTAATAGAACGATTAACTATGACTTTAATATCATGAATTTTGGGAATGGAGTCACTCCTGAAACCAAAGTATACTTCTTTGTCGCTGCGAACCAGTTTATTAGCTCAAGCAACATTGTAATAGATTCAATAACTGTTCCTTCCCTAGAGCCATACGAATCATATATTGTTGACTTTATTTTAGATCTTAATAATCAAAGTGAACCGATTCCGGGTGGAATCTACTTTGGAGGATTTACTATTGATCCTCTAAACGAGGTGCCTGAAATCAACGAGAATGATAATACTTACTTTACAAACCAAGTATTTGATTTTCCATATTGTGCAAGTGGGCCAACTCTTATTGACGGTTGCGAAGGAATAATTGAAGATGGAAGCGGGAATAATGAATATTCTGATAACTCTGAGTGTACTTGGTTGGTCCAAGGTACACTAGGATCTAACATACGATTAACTTTTAATGAATTCGATACTGAATCTTGTTGTGATTTTGTCAGTATTTATGATGGGGACAATACTAATGCACCATTATTGGGGATTTATTCGGGGTCTAATTTACCGCAATCTTTACAGACTTCTCAATCTAATGCATTTATTAAATTTGATACAGATGGAAGTGCATCAAATTCAGGTTGGGAAATTGAATATGAGTGCATACAGTTTTTTGGTGACCTTCAATATAAAAACGGTTCGACTCAAATTCAAATAATCAACAATACCATGAACTTTGCTACAATAATTGAGAATGACGGAGTACTGGCTACAGACGAATTTGAGATTGGGTTTATATTATCAGCGGATGAGATACCGACTATAGGAGATTTTCTTTTGTCTACAGATGTAATAAAAAGTCTTGAGCCTGGTGAGGAAGTTGTGCATGAGTCTATGATTGATCTAAGTAATCTAGAGATTCCTACTGGAGAATATTATTTAATTTCTAGGCTGGATGTGGGAGAGGTTATAGAAGAAAACGACGAATTGGACAATGATTTCATTTCTGTCTTTCCAATTGATATCATTAGTAGTTCCGAAGATGTTTTTAGAGAAACTGAAATAATAGTTTTTAATGCTAATCAATCTGTGATTGTTAAAAATAATAACCTTCATAAAATAAATAGAATTAGTCTAATCAAGACTGACGGTGTAATCCTTATCGACCGAATGACAGAAAATTTAAATTCTGAATATAGACTTAATGTCAATGATTACCCAACAGGAATATACTTTGTTAGGATTGAACTAGATGGTCAATTTCTTATAAAAAAGTTATTCATTCAGTAGGGAAGTAATTCGATTTTGAAACTTGGCTTAGTTGATTTGGAATACTGATGGTGTTCCTTATCGGGAAATGGACAAACAGATTTACTGTAAGTAATTTACGGATAAAGAACTCTGATTTGAGGGCTGACTTTTCTACTTGTGAGAAAGAGGCAATCTTTATAAAGAACACCTTTTTACATGACCATGAGTTACCAACAACCAAAACTTTAAGCAGGTCTTTGAAAGTAAGCATAAAATGAAAGATTCAATATTGAAAAATATCACCCAAATTTTCTTGATTGTATCAGTGTAGTTCTTGGCTTATATCTGAGTGAAAGACTCGAAGGTAGAAAAGACAAAAAAGAGGCAGGAGAACTGATGTCAAAAATAAAATAATAACTAATTAATAGAATGATTTTGGATGTATGGGTTCCCTGTCACCAGTAATTAGTTAAAATAGTAGATAGTCTTGCTAGGGATGGTATTATAGCATATTGGATAGGATATCTGTATGCTTATGAGATGACAACATATCATCATACCTTAGCCGTCCTAAGAAACCAGAACCACATAACAAGATCAATAATGACACAATTAGAAACACTTGCTTTTGCACTTAACGAATTTGCCGGTTTGACAGAAGAAGATTTTAATTTGTCTGCTTCTTTTTGGCATTCTAAGAAGTATGAAAAAGGCGATTATTTCAATCAACATAAAAGCATTTGTAGATATCTAGGATTTATCGATACAGGCGTTTTTCGGTCATATATTATCGACAATGAAACAGCGGAAGAAAAAAATGTTTTTCTTTTTTCACAAAATCAATTCGTTATACCATTCAAAAGTTTTGTCAAGCAAATACCTTGCGATTATCATACGCAAGCAATGACAGACGCTTCGATACTTTATATCAATATCAATGACTTGCTTTCTCTTTATAAAGTATCCCACAAGTGGGAACGATTTGGGCGCTTGATGGCAGAGATGGCATTTCATGTAACCCTCGCAAGAATGGAAAGTTTCCTTTTTAGAACACCCGAAGAACGTTATCTAGATTTAATACAAAACCATCCAGAC
The DNA here is from genome assembly GCA_938003955.1 of uncultured Saprospiraceae bacterium. Classification (GTDB taxonomy): domain Bacteria; phylum Bacteroidota; class Bacteroidia; order Chitinophagales; family Saprospiraceae; genus CAJXUU01. The sequence continues at coordinate 7,118 of CALKXE010000128.1, forward strand.
ATTTTCAACTCCATTCCACTATATCATATATCTTCCTATTTGGGTATGCAGGGCCCGTCATTAAGTAGAATTAGAAAAAGAATTTCAGCGAAGTGATACGATATTAACTTAGGTTAAAATTTATGGATGCGATTAGTTACACCTTTGTGAAAACATAATAAAAATGGTGTCAACAAAAACAATAGTATTCATCCACGGATTATGGATGCACGCATCTTCTTGGCAAGAATGGATGGATTTTTTTAATGAAAAAGGTTATAAAACATTAAACCCACCTTGGCCAGGAGACGCCTCGACTGTCGCAGAATGCAGGGCAAATCCAGAATCAATTGCCAACAGAGGTGTTACCGAAATTGTAGATAGTTATGCTAAGATAATTTCTAGTCTTCCAGAGCCTCCAATTATTATAGGTCATTCATTTGGTGGACTAATAGGACAAATACTATTGGGTCGTGGCTTAGCAAGTGGATGTGTTGCTATTGATCCTGCGCCTATGAAAGGTGTGTGGCAACTTCCTATATCTGTATTCAAAGCTTCATTACCTGTCCTTGGTAATCCCTTCAACTTCACAAAGGCCAATTCGCTTACTTTTGATCAGTTCTGTTATGGATTTGCGAATGCTATCTCAAAAGAAGAAGCAAGAGGCCTCTATGATCGCTACACTATTCCGGCACCTTGTAGACCACTGTTCCAAGCGGCAATGGCCAGCTTCGTAGGTGTTGAAACTAAAGTGAATACGAAAAATACTACGCGTGGACCTTTGCTTATTACAGGAGGTAGCAAAGACAATCAAGCTCCACCAGTTTTGGGTAAAGCATCCATGGAAAAGTATGACAAATCTTTAATTACCGAATTCAAATTATTTGAAAATCGTGGACATTCACTAGTCATAGACAATGGGTGGAAAGAGATTGCGCAATACTCACTTACCTGGCTAAGGGAGAACAGACTTTAATAGAACGGGAATCATAAACCAAAGATTAAACCCTTATAGATTAGAAGTGTCAAAGAAATATCCACTAATCATATAAAAGGAATAATCATGTCTGAATATAGGAACCATAGCTTCTTAAGCTTAAAAACAAGATCTCTATTCTCTTTTGCAGTTGTGCTTATCAGTACAATTTGTTCCTGCAGTGATGGTGGTATTGAAATAATGGAGCCAATAGAACCAGCAGAACCAATAGATTTTTTGGCAGATTTAAATCTTCCAGAAATGCCATTTGATTATGAAAACATTCAATTTCCGGATCATTATTTAAACAGTCCATTACCTGAAAACCCATATAGATTTCAATTTGCAGCAATAGAAAGTGACAACACACCTGATACAAACCCCACAACCAATGAAGGGGCTCTATTAGGAAGAGTTTTGTTCTATGAAAAGAAATTAAGTGCGAATGGTACCATCGCCTGTGCTTCTTGTCATACACAAGAAACTGGGTTTTCTGATAAAGAAATATTAAGTATCGGTTTTGATGGAGGCTTGACGAGGAGGCACTCCATGTCACTAACCAATGCACGATTTTATGATACGGGGAAATTCTTCTGGGACGAAAGAGCCGAAACCTTGGAGGATCAAGTTTTAATGCCATTTCAAGATCCTGTTGAAATGGGGCTGACTTTAGATACACTCGTTCAAATAGTGAGTGATCAATCCTATTCCGCTCCTTTATTTAATGATGCATTTGGAGATGAGACGGTTACTGCAGATCGAATCTCTAGGGCACTTGCTCAATTTGTTAGAAGTTTAGTTAGTATCAATGCTAAATATGATGAGGGACGTGAATTAGTAAGTTCTCCATTATTAGATTTTCCAAACTTCTCTCCAGAAGAAAATATGGGTAAATCATTATTCTACGCATCTAATATATCAGGAGCCCCCTCTTGTCACAGTTGTCATAGTAGTGAAGCTTTTCTTTCACCACTTCTTGCGCCTAATGGAACTACGATTGGTTCCATTAATGGATTAGATGCAGTCTCAACTATTGATTTTGGAATTTTTGAAACAACAGGGATAAATAATCACATGGGGAAATTTAAGGTGCCATCTCTTAGGAATATAGGAGTGAGAGCACCCTATATGCACGATGGCCGATTTGCAAATTTGGAAGAAGTGATTAACCATTATAGTACTGGAATGCAGAACCATCCAAGAACACTGCCTTTTATGAAAGATGATGATGGTAATGCAATTAAATACAACTTCACCGATATCGAAAAACAAGCATTAATTGCATTTTTAAATACCTTAACCGATAGCCAATTCCTTATAGATGAAAAATTTAGTTCTCCCTTTTAGGGGAGTAAAATGTGCAATTATAGAATTGCAACAGTTTCTTCTTCATTTCCTACCCTTATTCTCATGCTTCGTTGAAGTAATGCGCCGCAGTTACTGATATACATTGATAGCTATATTCGTTATGTAGCTTTTAGAGAATTGGATAGTTATTGCAATTATCCTCTATGCCGTTTCATAGAATTTAATAATTATCCATACCTTTCACATAAATTACAAGACAGATCAAAGACGAAGCAGACCAATCTTACCCTCTTCTTATTAAGATAGTAGTCTTTTGATGTGGCTGTGACGTATTTTGATTTTATCCGTTGTTAACTGTTAATTACGGATAGAGGGGATTGATTTGATGGTGGTTAGTGGATTTGATTGATTTTTCACGGATGGAAAAGTGGGTAATTATACAGAGAAAATTTACGGTTAAAAAAATAAAATGAAAACAATTTTTACAAGTCTAATCTTCTTTACGTTCTCACTTTTTGCACTAACAAATACTCTAAACGCACAATTGTGGAGTAAATCTTTTACCGCTGGAAATTTTGATTCAAATAATACATTTTTAGGTGGATCAGAAGTGTTGCAACTTATTGATCATAAAGGCAAACTATTTGCTTCAGTTGGCTATTGGCAAGATGAAAATAATATATGGTATGGTGGCACAGATTTGAGCATTGGATGGGGCCAAATTATTCGTTTAGATAAATCAAATGGAGAATGGCAAGAAGATTTATCTCTTGGAGCAAGCAATTTGAGACCTGAAATTTTAAAACAAGTAATATTCACTAAAGATGCCTCTGGGAATCCTTTGCTAGAGCCCGATACGTTGTTATTGGCAGCGGCATATTCCCCCAGTTTCATAACAAGTAATGTGACAGCAAGCAGCTTCACAAGAAATGATAACAACGGATCTTGGGATGAAACTATAATTTTGCAAGGAGGGCTGCCTGCTAGTGAGAATTACTCAATTCGAGATATTCAAGTATATACTGATCAAATAACAGGCTTAGAAAATATTTATATTTCTGTCGGAACCCAAGGAATCATTACAGGCAAATACAACACCTCCACCCCTGGAAAGATAGATTGGAATCCTACACCTGAAATTGGACCTTTAAGTATTCGTCCTCTGGGATTAAGTATATCAAACAATACATTCTATTTTTCATCTGGAAATAAAATATACAAACGCATTGACGGACCTTCCCCCTCATATACAATAGCTCACGACTTTAGTGATCTTAGTGCCAACATCAATTCGGCAGTTGGTGGAATTCGAGGATTAACAACGATAGAGAACCCGAATAGCACGAATGAAGCTCTACTTCTAATGTGGTGTCCTAATGGACAATCACTAGGGATAGTTTATCGTCTTGAACCAGATGGAAATGGAGGTTTTGATCGGTTTTTTGAATCTAAATTCTCATCCTTGGTTGAGAGCTATTTGCCTGAGACAAATGTCAAATATCTCCTTGGTGCTTATAATGAATTTTACGAGTATGTTGATCCAGTAACTTCTGAAATTGTTCATTTGGTAGGGTTTGAAGCAAATATTATAGGGGGAGAATATCCAACATGGAATGATTATTATAAAGGAGCATTGTTCGCCACTAGGGATGCAAATATGCAGTATTCAATAGAAGAGATAAATGGA
>CALKXE010000129.1 GCA_938003955.1 uncultured Saprospiraceae bacterium
AGATTGCTTTCTTGTAGTTTTTTAGTGATTTTTTATCAATGTCCTTCCTTGTTTTGATCACTTGAGCTTCGGAATTAGATAGCACAGACATCATAATGATGGCTATCAATATCCCAATTTTTGTTAATCTCTTTTTCATAATTCTCCGATATAGTGTACAGAACGACATGAATGTCGTTTATCTTATGATGGAGGAAAGGTTATTTGGTCACAATTGGCATGTGAATGAGACATTTTGTGTAATGTAAATGTTTTCGAGACTTTAGTCTCGTGTATTGTATTCGATGCTTTAGCTTCGTGAATCCGTCTACTCATGCACAAAGCGCTTGTAATTATTGAATCACTTGCCGCGCCTAAATATCGAAACACTTGCAATTACCAATAAAACAGCCTACCTTTACTATCAGATAATCATACTAATTACACCAGTTAAGATCTAATCCGCTAACCATTACATCAAAATCTCGGAAGAGTAAACTATACGCAATACTGCTCATGTTTATGTGAAATGAGCAAAAGGAGGTAGATGAAACCATTACAGCCAATTAGATTTTAAATGTTGAAGATTGAATATCTAAATACCTTTTAGATTTGTTTTTAACTTTTAAATTTTTTCGATGAAGAATAGAAAATTATTTACCTATTTACCTATTTACCTATTTACTTATTTACCTATTTACCTATTTACCTATTTACCTATTTAGTGAGTTTTAGTTTAAATGCTCAAATCCAATGTGGTGCAATAGCAGATCCTTTATATTTGCAAGAATTGGATCAGATGATTTCTGTGACAGATGGATGTGAAGATGATCTAACAAAATATGATTTGTCCCAGCCAATTACATTTAATCTTGTTTTAAATTATGCCAAAGATGGAACTGATATTGGAGCTTTTGATTCCGATGATCGAATCTGGATAGAAAATGAAATAAACAATGTTTATAATGAAAATAAAATTTACTTTAATTTTATTTGGAATGATTTGAATTGTGATGATTGCCTTATTCATGAAGATCAATGGCCTGAATATATGGTTACAAACACATGCATTCAGGGACATGTATTATCAAGTTACATTCCCAATAGCGGTGATATAGGTGGTTATTCAAACATAGGAAGCGGAACGTTCTGGGCTTATCCTAGTGCCGTTGCTCATGAGCTTGGTCATTCAATAGGATTGTTACATACGCACTCAAATGATGCGTCCACAACCGGGTATACAGATGAATTGATGACAAGGAATATACCTACAGATATAAACAACAATTGCAGTTGTAATTGTCTGACTTTGGGAGATAAAATATGTGATACACCACCTGACCCATACATTAGTTTTCCGGCTAATAGTGCTGAAGAGCAACACAATGCAGATATCTTTGACGGGTGTGATTTAGAAAATGATAATCAACTTGAGGATGGTTGCGGTGGTGTTTATGCTGACCCTAATGGTATTATTACCAATAATGTTATGTCTTATCATTGTAATGATCAAAATAAGCCAAGATTAACAGAAGGTCAAAATAATTTCATTAGAATGACAAGGGATAATGAGGATGGCTCATTTGAATTTCAATCTGATCCTTCTGAGATGCCATTTATCCAAGGTTTGACTGTAAATAGCTCAACTACAAAAGATTCGGATCAGGCATACAATGGAGATGTTATCGTAAACTCTACACTAAGAATTGAAAATTGTACAATAGAGCTAACAGAAGGGCATAAAATTATAGTTAATCCTGGCGCTAAATTAATAGTGAAAAATGCAACCATTAGAACCTACACAGGCGGTATTTGTTATTTCCCGATGGATGGTAAGACAGAATGGGAAGGAATAGAAATTGTGCTTCAAGATGGTTCGACTTCACAAGTTCGATTTTTTGATAATTCTACAATTGAGAATTCAGAAAGTGGTATTTATAATCCAGATGGAACCGAAGGACGGGTGCATCTAGCAATGATTCAATCTACAATCAATGGTCCAGCAATAAACCTTACCAATAATACAGGTCTTTTTACATTGTCGAGTTCTTATTTTGATCATACAATCCATTCAAAGAACAATAGGAGTCTATCTGTGAATGGATGTAACTTTACATTTCCGAATGATAGTGAAGAGCCAGGAATATTGGCAATGAATTCTAGATTAGTTGTAAAGGCAGGATATTATGGAAATCGTAACAATTTTAAAAACTGTGGAAGAGCAATTGATTTTATATCCTCTAGTTCGCAAGCTGTCAAAATAAGTGGGACAGATTTTAATGAAGTACTTTCGGGTATAAATGCCGTTAGTACTGCTGGATCTATAACTATTAATGATTGTGATATTAAGTTAAGGTCGACGGGTGTTAATGGATTTAGTAATGGAATTTTAATTGATAATTTTATAGATTTTGGAATCTATGATAATGTTATAACAGGCTCAAATAGTGGTGCGCAGAATGGAATAAAGATATTTAATACCGATCTAAATGATAACCCCAATTTGATAGTCAATAATACAATTAAAGATTGCAATAATGGTATTGTTACTTCTGATGCAGAATTAGGAAACGGAATTAGTGGGATCGAATTTAGTTGTAACACATTAACCAATATTTTTAATAATCACTTTAGTACTATAGAAATTGGTCCTCAGCAAGGAAGAGGAGCTAATAATCCAAATCCTAGAGTTGCAGGTAATAAATTTGATGGCACAACTGAATGTGGTCAAGCAGTAATTGATGCTGGGTTCTGCTTCAGTGATTTTAATTATCAAGGTAGTGGATTTAGTGAGGCAGATAAAAAGACTTATTACTACAGAGATGGCGTAGGAAATGATGAAGTGCCAGTTCATTATAATCCGGGTGGACAAAATACAGGTGTACCTCTGTTTTTAATTGAGGATTTAGGTAACACGGTGTTGCCACTATGTGATTATTCTGGAGTTGTAAATAATCCAAATTACCCTTTACCTCTACCTTATCCTCATTCTACTTACACCAATATGTTTGATGGAGGGAACACAGGAGGAGATGTTACCTCTATTTTTAATAATAGTGGATCAGATCCTGATGGTGTGATTAATCAAATATTAAGTAATAATAGTCCATGGGTTTCAGTTCCAGTTGTTCAGGCGATATTTGCAAATAGTCAGAATTTTACTGAATCACAAGTGGCTCAAGTGATTATTCAGAACCCTGGAGTGTTGGTTGATTCATATATTGAAGAGGTAGTTTTTGAAAGAGGTAGTTTTTCTTTGGCTAATCAAAACTTGATGTTACAAGCTTATCAAGTGGGAGATGCTCGGATTGATTATCAACGATCTTTGCTTGATGTTATCTTATATGGCACATTGACTATAAAAAAAGCTATGGGAAACGAGTTGGTAAATGGAACATTTGATCAGTCTTTAATAAGAAGTCACCTGGCTGTCAAGATATCACACACAAAACTTTACCAAACAGTAGAATCGTATGTGCTTGATAATGATTATCAGAATGCCCTTTCTGTATTGAATTCGAGAATGGGTGGATATACATTTGATCCAGCGAAAGTTAATGAAGAGACAGCATATGCTGATATTTTGACAATGGGAATGTTATTATATAATCAAGACTTGACATGGACAAAAATATCGAATGCAGATAAGACTAGGCTTATAAATATTGCAAATAATTATTATGGTGCAGCAACCAATAAAGCTAGAAATATATTGAGTATATATCACGATATGAATTTTGGAATTATGCCAACAAAACCTTTATATAGTCCGATAGTTTTTGGTCAGATTATACCAAGATTTATAACTGAATCGGAATTAATACAAGTATATCCAAATCCAGCGGATGGATACCTCAATATCAATGGGATTAATGCAAGCTGTATGTTTGAATTAATTTCCACCGATGGTAGAGTTGTTTATTCTCAATTGATAGATAATTCATCTCAAAGAATAGATATATCGCAGCTAGATAGCGGAATCTATTTTTATCAAATTAAAAATGCAGATGAGATAATCCACATTGATAGGTTGATCATTTTGGATTAATTTTACTTAACACTACACCCAAATGTCTTTTTGACATTTGGGTGTTTTAATTTTATTTTATGAACTATATTAATTTGCTAGTAGCTTATTTTTTGTATGTTGGAATTGTGCAATCCCAATTGCCGTATAATCATCGTATACAGAATGGTCAAGTTCAAGCACTAGGGAAGTTAATTTATGAGTTAGAAGAATCGTACTTATGCATAGGTAGAGGAATAGATACTATAGATTATCTGGGTGGAGTATACGCTACTGAAATAGATAAGGATTCTGGAGAAATATTGGCGAATGATAAGTATACAGAAAATGGAAAGATCTTTTTTTTTAATAGAGGTAATTCTGTTTTAAATATAGAAGATAGGCCCTATTTTATATTTAAATCTGAAGCTACGATCTATCTATCCTCTTATTCCACAATAGATAATAAAATAGAAATTGTAAAAGAAATAGAATCTCCAACTGAATCAAATAGTCTTTTTATTAATGACTTTCAATATCGAGATGGAATTTTTTATATTTTGTCAGGCCATTCAGACGGGACGGTAATGTTAATGTATGATATTGATTCTGATCATATCGAAGAATTTTTAATTCCAGAAGAACAAGGATTCATGTCTTCATTGAAATTCAATTTTCTTCAAAATGGTAATTTTCTTTTGACCTTTGATATATTTGAATCGACAGGCAAAAGGACAATTAATGTTAAAGAGGTAGATCAATTAGGTAATACCATATGGAAACATAAGAATGAAGTAATAAACGAAAGGAACGTTTATGCATTTATTCCAATAGATTCTTTAACTTATATTTTAGGTGGTGTAAAGAATAATCTTGCTTCTACTAACCCTGAAGGAGAGCAGACTCCATTCATTTTAAAGTTTGATTATAACGAAAGAAAAATTGTTGCTAAAAGTGATTTTGGAATTCCTATTAATGAGTGGTTTATGTGGAATACTCCAGTCGAAGAAATTGTTAAGTCACATGATGGTAATTCATTTTTGTGTGTAGCTGAATTGTATGAGTTTCCCATAAATTATGACACTTTGACTAGTTATGCTATGGTAGCGAAAGTAGATAAGGACTTGAATAGTATTTGGAAAAGAACCTATGGTTACATTGAAAAGGATTATTCTAGACACGAATTAGAAGATATAATAACTACTTCTGATGGTAATTACTTATGTCATGGAACGTCGCAAAAGACAAATATTTATCCAGGTGAGATACCCCTCCTTAGCTGGGTATTCAAAATCGACGAAGACGGTAAGATTGTGGGAGATACATCAACATCGACTATAGACTGGGAGCATGAAGAATATACTGAAGAAATATCAATCTTCCCCAACCCCGCATCGGATGTGCTATACATCAATCAAGATGATATAGAGCAAGTCACCTACCGTGTTTATGATAGCAATGGTAAGTTAGATGATGAGTTTGATATATCATCAAAAAACGCTAGTGTAATGAAGGATGTTAGTAGTTGGTCTACTGGGCTGAAATTCATACAAATTATGCAAGGAGGAAAAGTAATTGGTTCTTATACAATGGTAAAAAAGTGAAAAACAAAGTTCTCGAGACTTTAGTCTCGTGTTTTTTTAAAAGAACCGAGATGCTACGCGACTAAAGATCGCGAAAACGAAAGCCCTCTGTCTAGTTGTCCACCAAAACCGAAATCACCACTCCAAATCACATTACAATAAAAGATAATTTGTAACTTCGCTGTATGTCAAAGGCGAAGAAAAAAACCAAAACAAAAAAAGAAGTAGATAAGCCGGAAATTGCCTCAAGTCGAGGTTCTATGCACAAATACTATCAGTGGATCGTATTTGCATTTGCTTTTTTGATCTATGCGAATACAATACTGCATGATTATACGCAGGATGATGCCATCGTGATCTATGACAATATGTTTACGCAGGATGGGGTTTCTGGAATTCCTGGACTGCTGAAGTATGATACTTTCTATGGATTCTTTAAGACAGAAGGAAAAGCTAAATTAGTCTCTGGTGGTCGATACAGACCATTGACGCCTATTATGTTTGCAGTAGAGTATCAATTTTTTGGAGCATCACCTGGAGCGGGACACCTTATTAGTGTATTGTTGTATTCACTGCTTTGTATGTTGATATACAAGTTGTTGGTGCTGATGTTACTGCCTAATATGAAAGATCAGAAGGGGTTTTATCTTTTTGTATTGTTTGCTTCATTATTGTTTGCTGCGCATCCGTTGCATACGGAGGTCGTAGCCAATATCAAAGGCCGAGATGAAATCATGAGTATGATGGGTGCTGTTTTGGCACTGTATTATTCACTGAAATATATCGATAGTCAACGAAGCACATATGTGATTTGGGCAGCTGTTGCATTTTTTTTAGGGTTGATGGCAAAGGAAACAACGATTACTTATTTGGCAGTGATACCATTGGCTGTTTATTTCTTTAGATCGGTTTCTTTGTCTAAGGTTTCATTGCCTATGATGGGAGTTGTCGGATCAACTATTCTATTTTTGATTATCCGATTTAGTGTGCTAGGAATGGATTTCGGAGGAGCACCTATGGAATTGATGAATAATCCATATCTCAAGGTTGAAGGAAA
>CALKXE010000130.1 GCA_938003955.1 uncultured Saprospiraceae bacterium
AGCAAATGATAAATGCCAGATTAGGCAGGTGCCTCCTCCAGCTCCATCCAAATCAAAAGGTGGTGCTGCTGGGAGGCCTAATATGTTTAAATCAGCATCAGTAATTACCCAAGCAGAGTTTTGTCCAGCTTCACCCATTAAAGTGACATCGATAGGGTCAGGCGTTCCATCTACACAGATCGTTGTTTCATCGGTTGTAGTTATTGTGCCACCGATAGATTCATTTCTTATTACTACGATAGAATCAGAAAGATCAAAGCATCCAACAAGATCAGCGGCGTTCATACCTACTGCAGCTCCCATTAGTCCATCCTCAGAAGATAGATGCCAAATTAAGCAAGTACCAGCACCAGCGCCATCCAAATCAAATGGAGGAGCGGCAGGTAGTCCTAAAATATTTAAATCAGTATCAGTAATAACCCAGTTAGAGTTAGTACCTATCTCGCCAGTTAATGTGACATTGATAGGGTCTGGAGTTCCGTCTATACATATTGTTGTTTCATCTGTTGTAGTTATAGTACCACCTGCAACTTCGTTTCTTACTACTGTGATGAAATTGTCAGATTCTGAAAGACAACCCGTTACGTCATCAAGATTCATTCCTACTTCTAGGCCTACTAAATCTCCAAAAAAGCTGAGATTGAAAATTTGGCATATATCTCCTCCAGCTCCGTCGAAATTAACAGCCTCAGGTGTTGGCGGCAAGCCTAGTATATTTCTTTGGGTGTCTGTAACTACCCATTGTGACGTTTCGCCATTATTACCACTAACTGTTACATCACCTGCGGGGACGTTATCAGCATTTCCATCGCCTACACAAAACTCAAATGGGCCTCCAACTAAGGTGCCGCCCATAGGTTCATTTCTTGTGACAACTATAGCATTGGATAGTTCGAATGTACCCATGAGGTCAGTTATATTGTTACCAACAGTATTGCCAGTAAGTGTTCCATCGTGACTGATGTTCCAAATACTACAAACTCCTGATCCTGCTCCATCTAAATCAAATGGGCCTCCAGGTGGAGTCCCAAGGATTTCATTAGAGGGATCGGTAATTATCCATGCTTCCATATCGAACGGTGCATTGGTTACAGTTACATTAATTGGATCGGGTATTCCATCTACACAGATCGTCGTCTCATCCGTTGTAGAAATCATTACCTGAGAAATACCTTGCTGCCACAGTGCTGTTAAGAGCACTAAAGTGAAAGTAATTTTTGTAAACATTTTTTTCATTGTAATAAAATTTGGTTAGAATTAAGTAATAGGAGATTAGCCCACTGTATGACAGTAGATTCATTTAAAATTGCTCTAGGAATCAACTTTCTCAGAACTTTAATAGAACAGATTTATTTATTTTACTTAGGTTTTTGGTTATGATCTTATTTTATATTGACCTATACCGAAGGAGAAAGAAAAAGGTTGCCTTTGTAATTATATATTTTGTAATATATATATATGATTTATTTATTTGTATGGCTTTTTCCAATTGGAATATCTACAATTCTTTATTACAGGTGCCGATAGGCTGCTTGAAAATAGAGATGATTAAAAAAGCTAAATGATAATATGATCGTTTTCTTTAGCTAGAAATCTTCTTTTAAAGCAAAAAATAACCAGATAGGGATAAACGTTAAATATATTAATAAGAATTAACCAAAACATCTACGTTTTTGGAATAATGTACATTAGTTTTGGTTTTACCTAACTAAATATAACATAATGCCTTATACTATTTTACATGACGTGCATATCAACGCAGATATTTCTTCTGTTTTCGAAGCTATTTCAGAGCCAAAACATCTCAATAATTGGTGGACTAATAAGTGCTCAGGAACAGCTAGTAAGGGTTCTAAGTATAATCTTCACTTCACGGAAGAGTTTGATTGGTACGGAGAAGTTACCCAGTGTGTAGTGGATGAAGCATTCGCTATAACGATGACTAAAAGTGATGCCGACTGGAATTATACTACATTCGGTTTTGAAATAGAGTCCATCGATAATGAAGTAACTAGGGTAAAATTTTATCACAAAGATTGGCAAGATACTAATCATCAATATAGAAGGACTAGCTACTGTTGGGCACTTTTGTTGTATAATCTTAAGGAGTATCTTGAGGATGGGAGTGTAGTGCCATTTGAGGCTAGGAGTGGGTATTAGGAGTAACTATTCTTTCGATTTTTGAAAATACAGTAACTTCAAATTATATATTAGTATAAAAAATTCCAGATTGGCTTTCTTGTATCTCGTATCCTTTTTATTATGAATAGAAGCATAACAATTGATAATACTGAATATCCCACAATGTAGATTATAGGAGAAATATCTTGAATTGTATTAATAGTATTAAATTCTATAGATCTAAATTTTCGGCGATTTATATATTCCCAAAATGCAACTAGTAAAGCAGGAAGGAACAATATTCCTATTGCTAGACCTAATGCTAGAAGACTTAAGGAACGAAAGTTAGATCGACATAATCTACCATTGAATGAGCAGATGTCCTTATATTTGTAAGGCTTGATCTTCGCCTTCGTATAGATAGTTGTTCCAATAGATTTTTTTGTTGCAGATTATTAATATGTCATTTTTATCTAACCGCCTTGGTTTCTTGATTATTTCATCATTTACATATATGGGTTTATCCATTTCTAGATTAATCAAAGTCCAATGACCTTTTTCATATTTTATCTCAGCATGTAGAATCGGACAGTTTTTGTCACTAATTCGGATTTCATATTCTCTGTTCTTTCCTATTCTATAAAGGTCTTTCATATAATAGTTTTCTACCCATGCATAATCAATCCTTGATACCAAATCAAATGCCAATCTCCAGCCAATTTACTATAGCGTTTTTCTAAACTAAACATACCACCGTTACCTACGATAGTCTCAATGACAATACCACCGGTATTAGTAAATGTCCGTTCGAAAGTGCCACCATGATTGTTAAATGATTTATGCATTTTCCAGTCTTCTTTGAGCCATTTTTTTGCTACTAAAGTTAATACAGTATCTCCTTCTTGTACTACTCCAGACAGTGGAAAAACTACACGACTCATCTGGAATAAACTGTCTGTGTGAAATCTATCATAAAATCGATGGAAGTCCGACGGCAGGCTATTTTCTGAAACACTCTCTTCGACCACTATTTCGGCTTTAGGTTGCTCAGCACTAATTTTCTTAAAAAATAAGAAAGCGCAGCTGATTGCGACGAGCACTAATATTGCATTAACTAGATTCTTTTGCATAGACTAATATATATTCATCAAATATGTGGTAAAATAA
>CALKXE010000131.1 GCA_938003955.1 uncultured Saprospiraceae bacterium
AACGATCAAATGCGGGAAAACGATCAAATGCGGGAAAACGATCAAATGCGGGAAGACGATCAAATGCGGGAAAACGATCAAATGCGGGAAAACGATCAAATGCGGGAAAACGATCAAATGTGGGAAACATGATTAAATATAAATCGTTGAGATTTACAGAAAATAAAATTTTAAACAAATGAAAAATATACTTTCTTTTATACTGTTGATTGTATTTACTGCTTTTGCAACAAGCTGCAAGCAGGATAAAGCTTCTGCAAAAGAGAATATAGTCACGGAGGCTAAGAAGCCAGAAACGACTGTTATTACTGCAGATAATTCTCTTCTCACAATTGTAAAAAACATGGCTAAGGTACATGAGGACCGAATTCCAGGCCTAAAAAGTGATGCAATGGTGATCATAAATCACAGATATAAGCAAACAGAAAAGAAAGCTTATATCATCTTAGATAAGGATATATGGGAGTATGAATTCGTATTTACGGGTAAGACAATGACGAAGCCAGGTCAATTGGCTGGTATGTGGATTGATTTTAATGAAGATCAGACTTATTCATACGGTTATTATGATGAGAATCAGGGAACTGGAATATATACGTATGATCTTGATTCTGGATTGTTGTTATTAATAGATGACAGCGATAAGGTAAAACCTCAAGAATTCGAAGCAAAACTATTTGATAGGTCTCTTATCTTGGATGGTAACGAAATTTATAAGGATAATAATTACAATGCTAAGTTGAGAAGGGTAGTAGAGAAGCCTGTCAAAATAGGTTAACATATCGTTTAAGTATGATCTATTAGTTTAACAACTTATTAGCCAAAAACAGATTTATAGTTTCATAGATTTGTATTAGAAACATTGGAAAAATAATTAAGTGGAAAAAACACTTCAACAATATCAAAAAGCGACTGATCTCGCTAAGGATATATTTATAAAGAAGACAAAAGACTACGGTACTGCGTGGAGAATTCTTCGTACATCAAGTCTAACAGATCAGTTGTTTATCAAGGCATCTAGAATCAGAAGTATCCAAGAAAAAGGACATGCAAAAGTAGATGATCCTATCGATTTAGAGTTCGTTGGTATTATCAATTATAGCGTGATGGCACTTATTCAATTGGAGCATACAGATATCAAAGAGCTAGAAATGCCGGTTGATCAAGTAGATGAACTGTATGCACACTATATCAAAGTAGCGAAAGAATTGATGACAAGCAAAAATCATGATTATGGTGAAGCTTGGAGAGATATGAGAGTGAGTAGTATTACCGACCTTATTCTCATGAAGTTGCTAAGAGTAAAGAAAATAGAAGGGAATGATGGCAAGACAATCATATCAGAGGGGTTAGATGCCAATTACCTTGACATGATCAACTATGCGGTATTCGCAATGATATTAATAGACGAAGAAAAACAATCATAAAGATGTCAATCACATTAACAGGCTTACTCACTGGAGTAGGAGTTGCAGCAATAATATTAACAGCTATTACAGCCTTCCTATTTAAGGATGAACGGAAGTCGTGGTTAATGACTTTTTTACAAAACTATACAGGAGCACTATTTGTGTTTTCTGGATTAGTAAAAGCTGTGGATCCGCTTGGAACAGCATATAAGATGGAACAATACTTTGATGAGTTCACATATGCATTCGAACCTACATGGTTCGGTTTTATTGCACCTATTTTCCCATGGTTTAGCAATTATTCAGTTGTGTTTTCTGTAGTGATGATCGTGTTTGAGATCGTTCTTGGACTGATGCTTATTATGGGTATGAAGAGTAAATTGACGAGCTGGCTGTTTTTTGGTTTAGTAGCATTCTTTACTTTTTTAACTGGATTCACATACTTGACTGGTTATGTGCCGGAAGGAGGTACTTTTTTCAATTTCGGATCTTGGGCAGAATATAATGCCAACAATATGAAGGTGACGGATTGTGGATGTTTTGGTGATTTTCTTAAGTTAGAACCAAAAGTTAGTTTCTTTAAAGATGTAGCTTTATTGTTTCCAGCGGTATATTTTGTGCTTAGAAATAAAGATATGCATCAATGGTTTTCTGAGAAAGTACAATGGGCTATTTTAGGATTATCTACTGCTGGTTTATTGCTTTATTGTTTCAGTAATTACGTATGGGATTTACCTCATGAAGACTTCAGACCATTTAGAATAGATGCTGATGTAGCGTCTATAAGAGAGGCAGAAGAAAATGCAGCGGGAAGTGTTCAGATTACTGACTGGACACTAGAGAATACAAAAACAAATGAGATAGTGACAATTCCGACTGCCGAGTATTATGCCGGTTTAAGTACCAATTATGCGAAAGCCAAAGGATGGACAGTACTAGAACAGATAAAAACAGAACCTGCAATAAAACCTACTAAAATCAGTGATTTTGATATCAAGGATTATGAAGGGCATGAGGTTACTTATAATTACTTAGATCCAGAGGCTGGGCAGAATTTCATGATTGTGTCACACAAAACCTATGGTACACCTAAGGTGTCTAAAATTACAGTTCAAGACACTACATTCATAACAGATACAGTAGTTGTCGCTGGTGTTGATTTACCGCAGATAGTGAAAAGTATAGGAGAGATAAAGTCTGTAGAGAAAGAGGTGGTAGATTATATATGGGATGAAGAATGGAAAGCTGAATATGTCAATCAGATAAAGCCATTGTTAGAGCAAGCGCAGAAAGATGGACATGCAGTGAGTATTGTTTTTGGAGGAGCGGATAAGTTGATGGCTGAGGATTTTGCTGAGGAGACGGGAATAAAAGCAGACTATTACAATGCGGATGATATTTTATTGAAAACGATCGTAAGATCTAATCCGGGGATCGTCTTGTGGGATAATGGGAAGATCGAGTACAAATGGCATAAGAAGAAGTTACCTGCGTATGAAGAGATTAAGAGCGCTTATTTGAAATAATATTACAGGAATATATATAAGGCAAATAGATAAAAGAGAGGAAGTAATTTCTCTCTTTTTTCGTTATTAGAAGTAGCTATCAATATATTCTTTATTTTACCTCTAGAAATTGCATAGCATTACCGAAAAAATGGTTTTCTTTGTATTATAATTTATATTAATATATAAATAAAGTCAATAGATGATTTTAATCTCATTGATTTGTTCTCAAGTTTTGTAGTATTTGACATAAACAGGTGCTACATATAAAGTTAATTTGAAATAATGCTTAGCAGACGTAGTGTAAGAATAAAAGTAATGCAATTATTGTACGCCAATAGTACTGATGAAGCTCTTAATCAAAAAGGGTGTGAACAAAGGTACTGGCGAATGATTGATCAGAGTTATGATGTGTTTTTCTTTACACTATTTGTTCTTGTGCAGGTTGCGAAAATGGCAGCTGATGATGAATCAAAGAAAAAAGCTAAGCATCTACCTACTGAAGCAGATAAGGCCTTTTCTGCAAAATTGTGTGAAAATGATCTTATTCGAAGTCTAAGAGATAATCCTGAATTAAACAAAGCATTCGAAAAGAAGTCATTTAATGCGATCATAGATAGAGATCTTATTAGAAAAGTCTATCACGAATTTGCTAAGGGCGATGCTTACGCCGAATATCTATCAAAAGAAAGTAACAACGAAGATCACTTAGAAATCCTACTTGAGTTATTCAGATTTTGTCGAAAGAGTGAATTGTTCAATGATATTATTGGTGATCAATATTTGAATTGGATTGATGATAAATCTCTAGTTATAGGATCGATAAAAAAGGTTTTTAAAGCATTGCCAATTGAAGGAGTAACATTTTTAAAAGAGTACTTCCCTGATGATGAGACTGTTAAAGATTATGGAGAATCTCTCCTCAAACGAACTTTAATGGGCGATCAAGCGTTATTAGAACAAATACAACCTATTCTAACGAATTGGGATCATGAAAGACTTGCTATTATTGATATGATTTTATTAAAAATGGCGGCTTGCGAAATGCTGGAATTTCCCACAATTCCTGCGAAAGTAACTCTAAATGAGTACGTTGAGGTTGCAAAATCTTATAGTACTGATAAGAGTAAAGAGTTTGTCAATGGTGTTCTTGATAAGTTAATGAAAGAATTAATCGAATCTGGAAAGTTGAATAAGGAAGGTAGAGGATTGGTAGAGTAAAATGTGCTGTTTGAACTTTCTGTTGTATTTTATAGCAAATTGTTAAACCCAATATTAGTTCTTAATTTAAACTAATAACTCATGAACAACTCAAAATGTTTTGGTGCTATTCTTATAGTACTAGCTTTTGCTAACACATCAGTGTCAGCCCAAGAAGCTCCTGTTTCAACATCAAACAATGAAAAGGTGATTTTGTACAATAGTCAACCTGTAAAGGTAGAATTGGCTGGAGATAAAATTAAATCATTTGTTGGTGAAGTACCCGCTGATTATATGGCAGGTTATAACCTTAATAAAAAAGTAGATCTTAATTCTGGTGCAGCGACTCCTAGTCAAAAAGTAGTAAGTACTGAGACTGATGTTAATGCCGGTTATGCAATTTTATCAAATGAAAAAGTGCTTCTTAACTATCAAGCGGGTTTCGCAACGTTAGATAAAGCTTTAATCAATAAGTTAGATGAAATAGCCACTTTCTTGAAATCGGAGCCTTCGACTAGAGTATTATTAACTTCTCACGTTTCAGATACAAATTCCAAAGCAAGTAAACTATCAGATAATAGGATAGGGGCTTCAACGGCTTATCTTAAGATTAAAGGAATATCACTTGATCGAATTCAATCACAGACACAACACGAGAGTAGTCTACTGAATGTGATCGTTGTGAATTATTTGAGATAATCAATAATTATATTTTTAGCTAATGTATTCATCTATTCTAGGTGAACATAGATAGGGTACTTGCTGTAAGTAAGTGTCTAAAAGTTGTAGTGTTTGGATCTAGATAGGGAATTAGTGTTCATTACAAGAAACTATCATACGTCTTTTATGTGTTCAGACGCTAGTTAGTAGTGATTAGGAATAGTATCTCTTCATCTCATAGAAATCTCTTACGCGTTCATCGACTTTGATATCTTGTGGCCTTACAGGACGCTTTAGTATTATACCATCGAATGTACGGCATCTACTGAGTGCAACATATGTTTGTCCGTATTCGAAAGCACCTCCGCCTAGATCAATGATAACCTTGTCGAATGTCTTTCCTTGACTTTTGTGAATTGTAATAGCCCATGCTAACTTTACCGGATATTGCTTGAAGGTACCGACTGTATCTGTAGATATAGATCTCGGGTTTGCTGGATCATTGCTATATTTAATTATCTCCCATTCCCATTTTTCTAATTCGAATGTCTTAGTGTCTTCGTATCCATCAAGAACGGAAACAACGATTTTGTTTGGCGTAAGATCCTGGATTATACCAATAGATCCGTTTACGAATCTTTTTTGTAGATCGTTCTTTAGGAACATAACTTGAGAACCTACCTTAAGCATAAGTACAGGGTCAGTAGGGAATAATCTAGGATTAAATGTCCCTGTAAGATTGGCAGTGTATGTAAATGGCTCGCTGGTCAATTTATTGATCTCTTCCGTATTGATTTCTTCAGCTGTTTTATTTCTACTCGTAAGCGTGATGTAGTATTCAGCATCTTCTGGCAGATCGACAACACGCTCATTGAGCTCCTCCATATCGTCATAATCAAAGTGATTAAGTCTTATACTGTCCAATAGATTGATAAACTTACGTTCATCCTGTCTGAACACTTGATGCAGCTCGATCATTGAGAATTCATAATCAGTCTTGGTGATAATATCTGCAGAGAAAAAGTACGGGCTCTCATAGTGGGTTACAAAATGTCTCTTTTCAAAATCACTTGCAATAACAGGGGGCAATTGGAATAGATCACCAAAAAATACCATCTGGACACCGCCAAAAGGAGCATCTACGTTTCGGTTTACTCTAAGGAAGATATCGATATTGTCTAACATGTCCGCTCGGACCATCGAAATCTCATCTATGATAATCACATCGAGTTTGGTATACATCCTCCAGTTTTTCCGTCGCTGTATATCATAACGGTTGATCATCTTAGGAGGAAATCCAAAAAAAGAATGAAGGGTTTGTCCCTTTACGTTTAGCGCCGCAATTCCAGTAGGAGCAAGCACGGAAGTAACTTTCCTTGTTGTATTTCTAAAGAGCTTAAGAAGGGTAGATTTACCCGTTCCCGCTCGGCCAGTGATGAATAAGTTGTCTTTGGTATGTTCTAGTTGATCGATTACAGCCTTAAATTCTTCACTAAGAGTAAGAGGCTGGGTTAATTTCATGTCAACAACAATTTATAAAAATGTGAACTAATCAGAGAAAAGGAATGGTTAGTTTTTTTCGAAAGCTGGGTCATTTTCGGGTTTCACATATGGGTCTTTATTCTTACCGCCAAAGACTGAAACCTTTACATATCTACTAGGATTTAGTCTAAAGTCTTGAAGTAGATACGACAAGTTTTTTGTAGTTGATTCAAGGTTGGTATATAGTTGCTTGTCGTTTAGTAACATTGCAAGCGTTCCATCTCCAGAGCTAGCCTTTGTCATTAATGAGTTTAGATTTTTCATTGCTGCATCTGCATTCGTTATTGTCCCTTGCAATTGTGTCATTGCTTTTTTAGCTTCTTCGAGTGTATTAGTAGTCGATGCGATGGTATTTCCTACATTGGCATCTTTCAATTGAGTACTAACTTGATTGAAATTTTGTAACATGGCTGTAATCTGAGAATTACTTTCTGCGAGATTTCCAGTAATAGAAGCCATGTTTTTCATTGTTTGAGTAAGGTTATTCGCTGATTGACTCATGATTCGATTTGTAGTCTCTGTCATTTTAGTCATGTTCTCCATTGTCTTTTGAAGCTCTAGTACAGTTTTATTAAGCGCTCCTTCTCCACCTTCAGTTCCTAGATTAGCAACTAGTGTGTTAAGTTCAGAGCCAAACGCTGAGGCATACTCTTTTACTTCTCCAGTTCCTACCATTGATCCAAGCATGCTTAGTGTATTTCCTTGAAGACGATCTCCATCTACTGCGCAATCTCCGCCACTACATTGTTTGTCGAAAGAAAGGCTAAGTACTTTTCCTCCCATTATGCCATTGTTGATTTGTTCTACAACGGTGCTTTTAGGGATTTTGTAGTCTCCTTCTATGTTAAACGAGATGATCATTTCATCAAGATTATTCTCATTGAGTTCAATATCTAAGACTGAACCAACAACATAGCCATTGATAAATACCTTTGATGACTTTGATAGTGACATCACATCAGGATAAACAGTCTCGAAAGTAAACGATTTCTTCAAAGGGTTTTTACCTTTTAGGAATGTGTATCCCCAAATGCTGAAAATCAATACGATGAATGCAAAGGCTCCTAATTTTATTTCTCTAGACATTATAAATATTCTGATTTGTTGATGTTAGCATTTGTTGATGCTATTTTCTAAGCTAGTAACTCATTCGATGCTGAATTTGTTTCCTTTACTTTCGAAGTACAAAAATAGTAAAGATATATGAGTAAATAAGGGAATATAAAAATGAATACTTACGGATGTGTTAATTGTTGGCCTTAAATGTAAATAGTTGTAGATTAATTCTCTTGAACCATCTCGAAAATCTGAGCTACTGCATTATCATAATCTTCAATAGTCTTTGTTTTTTTGACCATTTTGACAAGCTTCTTTGAGTTTTCCAAGGGTTGGGAGAAGTACTCCCAATAGCTCGTCATTTTCATGATGACATGTTTGGCACCACTTAGTTTTTGCTCATATTCGGAAAATAGTGTATCATGGAACTTACTGAATATTTCCCATCTGTCTTCTGGATATTCTGTAGTGTCCTGTTTTATCATTTGAGGTAAGAACGGATCTGCAATAAGTCCTCTCCCTAGCAACCAATGATCAATGGAAGGAAAACGGTCTGTCATTTCTCTGAACTTGGTTACACTTGTGATATCCCCATTGTAGTATAGTTTCTGATTACTATGATCCATACATCTTTGAAAGCTATCAAGATCTACACCTCCTTCGTACAGTTGAGCACCGATACGCGCATGTATCGCTATGTTTCTGATTGGGTACTTTTCTAATATTGGAAATGTATCTAGTATTTCTGTTGGTTCAGCATATCCCATTCTCATCTTCATGGAGATTGTAATATCGGTCTCCTCGTGCGCTCTTTTTAAGATGTGATCTATCTTTTCTGGTTCAGCTATTAAGCCTGAGCCCATTCCTCGGTTAGTTACCATGGGGTAGGGACATCCCAGATTCCAGTTTAGTTCTGTATATCCTAAACTCTGTACATATTTGATTACAAAAAGAAACTCGTCCGCATTGCAAGTCATCACCTGAGGTATGACTTCTATGGATGTGTTATGCTTCAATTGGAGATCCCTTTCGTAGACTGGTTTAATGACCATTTTACCATTGAGCCGAATATACGGTGCATAATAAGTATCAATGCCTCCAAAATATTTATTGAAGGCATTGCGAAATCTATAATCTGTGAATCCTTGCAATGGCGAGGATAATAGGGTATGGGTCATTTAGCGATTTTGGTTTTGCTAACGTTAAGTTATGTTGTTGCTTCCAATCTCGGATACCGAGTATCGGTATAAATTGTAAGCGACACTAGCAGTTGGTCTCCGCTATCCCAATATTCTATCTATTTCTTTTTTGATGCCTTCAGCTAGTGCTTTTGCATCACTTGCGCTTGCCGCTTCACTATATACCCTAATGATAGGTTCAGTATTACTCTTACGCATATGAATCCATCCATTATCAAAGTCTATCTTAAGACCATCTACTGTACTTAATGTCTCAGAAGCATATGCTTTTGCCGTTTCAGCTAATAGGTGATCTACATCGATCTCTGGTGTCAGTTGTATCTTATCTTTTACGATTGTATAATCAGGATATGATTTTTTCAATTCCGAAATTGATATACCTTTTCCAGCTAGGAGATCAAGCATAAGTGCTATTCCAGCTAATGCATCTCTTCCATAATGAAGATCTGGAAGAATAACACCACCGTTACCTTCTCCACCGATCACTGCATTGGATGCTTTCATTGCATTTACGACATTCACTTCACCTACGGCAGATGCTGTGTACTTCATTCCGTGCTTCTTCGTAACATCAGCTAAAGCTCTAGTTGATGATAGATTAGAAACGGTATTTCCTGGCTTCTTAGTCAATATACTATCAGCTACTGCTACTAGCGTGTATTCTTCGCCGAACATTGATCCATCCTCACAAACGAATGCTAACCTATCAACATCAGGGTCAACTGAGATACCTAGATCTGCATTGAGTTCTTTTACCTTATTAGACAAATCTATAAGATGCTCTGGTCTAGGTTCTGGATTATGAGCGAAGTCTCCAGTGATTTCTTCATTGATGAGGTGGATATTACATCCTAGTTTTTCTAATAATGGGGGAACGCTGATCGCTCCAGTACTATTTATACAATCTACAACTACAGTGAAGTTTTTAGCTTTTATGCTGTCTACGTCCACATAATCAAGATCTAGAATCATATCTATATGCTTATCAATATAGGTGTCATCCTTCGACACAGCGCCTAAGTCATCTACATCTACAAAGTCTAGATCACCGCCAGATATATAATCAATGATCTCTTGACCATCAGCTGCTGATATGAATTCTCCTTTACTATTTAGAAATTTCAGTGCATTCCATTGTTTTGGATTGTGGCTAGCTGTGAAGATTATTCCTGCAGAAGCTTTTTCTTCTGTCACTGCAATCTCTACTGTTGGAGTAGTGCTTAATCCTAGATCCACCACGTCAATACCCATAGATATCAAAGTATTTACCGCTAAGTCACTTACAAGCTGACCTGTGATTCTGCCATCTCTACCGACTATTACTTTAGGATTAGAATGTCTCTTCTTAATCCATGTACCGAAACCAGCCGTGCATTCTACGATGTCTACTGGTGTAAGATTAGTACCTGGCTTTCCTCCTATAGTTCCTCTGATTCCAGAGATTGATTTGATTAATGTCACTTTGTGTGTTTTAAGTATGTATAATAGTTGGTTTGTTACTGGAATTGATCGTAACGTAAATTTAGCGATATATGTGGAAAATGGGTAATGACAGTCGCATTTATATACTTTTCCGAATATATGCGTCTGAACTAAAGACGGTCAGTGACTAGTGAAGTCACCAAAGACTGCAGTCCTGACTGTTCATAGTGAGGTTAGTATAGTTTTTTAATGTAGATATTGCCATTCTAACATTAAAATTCTAACATATTACTCATCACCACTTTCCCATCATTTCTCACCATATTTTTAGGAAGTATTTCAGAATTAGGCATACCTCTGTATTGGATATTCACATAGATTTTTGATTTAATAGTGGAATCTCTACTAACTAACCTTACTTGCATATTGTCAAGACCAAATCCATACATAGGTGAGTAGAAGCCACCGGTCGCTCCATCTTTAAATGCCTTATTGAGTTCATTGTTGATAAATAGGCTGTCAAGATTTGCTATCTCTGGTATATAGACATGTGTCATAGATGCATACTTAGGATGGGCCAATTTTATAGTTTTTGACAATGGATTTATAGCCAGACTATCTATAGATATTTTGGATTCGTAACTACTCAAGTCGATACCTGATTCATTAGCCAAGTTATAGTAAGGCATGTGTTTCGCAAGATTCGTTTTTTTACTTTCATCTATTAGCCCGAGGTGACCTTCGTTTATATAATCATC
>CALKXE010000132.1 GCA_938003955.1 uncultured Saprospiraceae bacterium
GTATTCACTATGGAAAAAGAATGAAGCGTTTGATGAAAATTATGGAAATGAAATGATATCTGATATTCATGAGGAGGAAGTTCCTTCTTCATCATCAACTCGCAGAGTTGAAACAGAGTCAAGTGAAGAAAAGGTAGATGGAGCTAAAAAGCATCCATGTACACAGAATGAACATCTGTACAATCATTCGTCAGAAGTCCTTCTTCATCAAGAACAAATATCGTAAAATAATTGAAATTATATTTGGATTTTAACACAGTACCTATGGGGTCAATAAAAACAATAAGATTATCATCTAGAATATGGTAATCTCCATGAGATTATGACTAATCGTTCAGCTTGAAGTACCGGATTGACTTGCAATAAATCCTTTACTTTGTGCTAAATTAATTAACATGAATTCAGAGAATTCATCCTATTGTAGCTATTTATCTAATAATGAATTGATCTCAGCGAGATCACCGATTTTATTGTGCATTTTCTTACGCACACCTAGTGGTGTTTAAGAAAAAATAGCTTTTGTATTCTTTATTTAATTTTGATTTCATCCTCATTAACGATTATCATCCCATTTCTTTAACGCTTTTCATTAAATTGGACGTAGAACCTAAAATTTTAATTAACCTCACTATTTTTCATAATGATATCGACATTGAAGTATTATACATTTTTGATCAATTTTCTTTTTACCAACTATTTTATAAACCAATCTATGTTCACGATTTATCCGTCTAGACCAGCAACCTTTAAATTCGTGTCTTAATGGTTCTGGTTTCCCAATACCTTGTGTTGGTGTTCTGACAATTGAAGACATCAGTTCTTTTATTTTCTTAACTATTGCCAAATCTGTCTCAAGCCAATATTCGAAATCCCTCCAAGCAGTTTCTGTAAATTCAATATTCATATACCTAATTCATCGAGATCAACTTTTCTTGTTTTTCCATCTTTCATTTCTTGCAAAGATTTTTGTAGTCTTTCCCGATTTTTCTTCGAACTCAATAAATATTCCATTTCCTTAATAGAATTATACTCTGAAATTGACATCACAACCACAGCATCCTTTTCATTATTATTTCTTGGAATAATAATGACTTCTGAATCATTTGTGACCTCATCTAAATGGGTTCTTAGATTTGATCTAAAATTTGATACTGTTATTGATTTCATTTTTTTATTTATTTGTACGTAATAACGTACACTCGGTCAAGAACGTTCCTAATCAAGTAAAAAAGAACTTTTTTACCCGATCGAACTACACGTGGCGTAAATAAAGTTAACTCATCAATAATAATATCTACCCCTTATCTTTCTTCACCACATTCCTAATTTCATTGACTTTCTTTTGGATATCTGTCAGTTTCTCTTCTAGGAGGTAGTTAAAAGTTGATTTTGTATCTGAGAAACTTAGATGGGCATAATATTGCCAAATTTCGGATATATCATTGTAGTCTATCTCATATGGAACATAGGATTCATTATCTGAAGAGAGGACAAGTTTTGCATCTTCTTTTTTATTGATGACACGTTTATATACCAATCCTTGTTCTTCACTTACAACGACATAAGTTTTACCATCTTTTATTTGATCGATCTGCTCTACATAAGAACAGAGTACAATACTTCCTGACTCCATCGGCAACATAGAATCTCCTCTAATTTCGAATCCTCTAAACGTGCCATTCGGGATATTTGGAAACGATATTTTAGGTAGATCTCTTATATATTCGGGATCTTGGAAACTATCTAAATATCCAGCTTCCGCCTTTGTGTCGACCAATTCTATATTCTCATTATTGTTTTTATCGACACTTATAGCCAATACTCTCAATCCATCTTGACGTACTATCTCTAGCTCATTATGAGTAAGATCATGAGTTATCAGCTGATCTATAGCAACATTAAACTTCTCAGACATTCTAATTAGCATTTCCAAATTAGGTTCCGTCTTCCCTCGTTCATAGTCGCCCATAGTCGTGCGAGCTACATCAAATTCTTCCGCTAATTCTCCCTGTGAGATCTTACCTTTCTTACGAAGATACTTAAGATTAGAAGCCAGTTTTGTCATTGATAAAGTCTATTTTATTTCAATAATTCTTAATTCAAATATACAAAGAAACCCACAAATGACAGAAATAGCAATATATATTGTCGTTTTTATCGCCATTTTCTCCAAAGTCACCTTTCTAAAGCAATCAAGGACCGACTAGTATGCTAACTTCGAACAAAGAATCGAATCACTTGAGTAACCTTTCTTACACCTATATCTGTAAGGAATATATTCATATTCGTTCACAACAAATAAATCAATTTCGCCAAAAAGTAGGGTAAAAAACTTTTAACTTGTCTAAATAATATAGTCGCTATTTATTAGTAAAAAAGATCCTATTCTTTTTTGTCATCAGGCGTTTTTATGCAAAACAACTTTTTTATGACCCCGACGTAAACATCGGAGAATTTAAGTATTGAAAACAAGCAAATATGAAAAGTTACCTACTTATTACTTTCATTTTTTTAATGCCCATTATTTCTATTACACAAGAGTATGATGACTACGTTGGTGCTGGCCACTCCGTTGGAGTATCTGTAACAAGTAGTGATAGTCAATCTAATCCTATAAATTCTGTAAATGGTGAAGGATACGAATTAGACATCCAAGGATCATCAAAGTTTCTAGCACATGCCACGTTAGGATATTCTATAGAAGATGTAGAGGCCTTAACTGAACAAGGAATTGATTCATGGATTGATGAGCAACTCAGTATCGAAGGTGAAAATCTAACCTTACCCACTATTGACAAAATTTTCACATCGTACTTTGCTTGCATGGACGAATATGGGATAACATGTCCCTTATTATTCAATGTGGATGCTAGATATTTCCGATATTCTTGGTCCCATAATATGAGATATGGCCAAGATCTTCTACGCCAAAGAGTAACAATGGCATTAAGTGAAATTGTGGTCTTATCAGATAAATCAATGCTCAATCAATCACCACACGCAATTGCAAACTTCTATGACTTACTTACTAGAAATGCTTTTGGAAATTATAAAGACATACTAACAGAAGTTACCCTTCACCCTGCTATGGGATTCTATTTAAGTCATATCAATAATCCTAAATCATTTCCAGAACTAAACATCCGTCCCGATGAAAATTATGCGAGAGAGATCATGCAACTCTTCAGCATCGGGCTATATGAACTAAATCAAGATGGAAGTCGAAAAACAGACCCCAATACAGGTCTTTGGATCCCAACTTATGACAATGATGACATCCAAGGATTAGCAAAAGTATTCACAGGACTTAGCGGGAGTAAATGGGCAGATGAAAATGATACTTCACCTGTCGAATTCGGAAGACCCGCTAATCAATACTCGCTTATTGATCCAATGATAATATATCCTTTTTGGCATGAACCAGGAGAAAAAATGATCATTGGCAATCATGTTATCGCTGATGGTCAGACTGGGATGGAAGATATAAATGATGCAATCGATCACTTATTCAATCATGAAAATGTGGGGCCATTCCTCGCTATCAGGCTTATCCAAAGATTGGTAAAATCAAACCCATCACCTCAATATATCTCAAGAATTGCTTCCGTTTTCGCAGATAATGGAAATGGAATCCGAGGAGATCTTGGTGCGATGGCAAAAGCTATTCTACTCGATGACGAAGCCCTTGATTGTTACTATACCACAGATATTAGAAATGGTATGTTGAGAGCACCAATTCTCAGATTAACTCAGATGCTCAAAGGTCTTAAAGCTGAAGCACCAAATGGTATTTTCTGGAATTCTGCCTCATTTTTTGAACTCCAAACAGGGCAACATCCTATGGGATCTCCGACTGTATTCAATTTCTATAAACCAGATTATGTGCCAGATTCAGAATTCGCATATGAAAACATTGTCGGACCAGAATTTCAAATACTCAATTCTTCGACTTCTTCTAATTATGTGAATTATATGATGCTGGCATTATTGTCTGATTACTTCAATGAGAGATTTCAAGATATTCCCAATTACGATCCTCTTCCAAACATACTGAACGAGCCTAGTTTTATCGAATGGGTACCAAACAACCAGGACTATGCCGCTGTTCTTTCGGATCCCATGCTTATGGAGTTAGCTTCTAATCCCGAAGAATGGGTCGATTATTTAGATATCACAGTTGCTAATGGTCTATTGAGCGATCAAACAAAAGAAAGAGTCATCGAGAGCATGAAAAAAACCAACATTCTTGATCCTATGTCTAGCGCATTGTACGGACTATTTTTAGTAATGATCAATCCTGAATTTGTAATTATGAAATGATGATTTAAATCAATTCATATCTATCAATCCAACAAAAAAAAGAAAATATGTCACATCATAAATATTCAAGACGAAAGTTCATGGGAAGCCTTCCTTGTCTTGCTTTGGGCACAAGTACTCTATATAATTCTCTCATCAATCTCAAGGCTATGAGTTCCATCATGGGTAGCACCAGTACTGCGGCCGGTGATTACAAAGCGCTCGTCTGTGTGCAACTAAGTGGCGGGAACGATTCATATAATATGCTAATTCCACGAGGCAATGCAGAGTACGCAGAATATGCCACTGTAAGATCAAACCTAGCTATTCCTCAAGACCAGATACTTCCTATAAATCCAGAAGTAACTGATGGTAGAGATTTTGGATTGCATCCCATGTTGACTAATCTTAAAGACATATTTGAATCTAGCAACGCTGCATTTATTAGCAATGTCGGTACTCTAGTAGAACCTGTTACAAAACCGGGATTACAATCTGGAAGTGCAAATGTTCCATTAGGTCTCCGTTCTCACTCTGATCAAATGATGCACTGGCAGACAGCATATCCGCAGGATAGATCTACTACAGGCTGGGGAGGAAAAATGGCCGATATTCTTAAGGGTATGAATGATGATGTAGGTGTATCTATGAATATTTCACTTGGTGGTAATAATGTATTCCAAAGGGGAGAAGATGTGACAGAGTATGCAATTAATGCAGATGGTGCAGTTAGTATCGTTGGATTTGATTTTGATGAACCCTTTTTCAATCTAATGAAAGACGATGTGACAGACATGATGAGCCAAAATTATGAAGATATATTTCGTAACTCATACAATGGAGTATTAAAGCGCAGTGTAGAAAGTAATGAAATATTCAATACCGCCGTAGAGGATGTTATACTAAATACTCAATTTTCAAATACGCGCCTATCGAATAATTTACAAATGGTAGCACGTTCTATCGCATCAAGAGATCAATTGGGTGCAAAACGTCAAATATTCTATGTTGATATTGGAGGATTTGACAATCATGATGAGTTAATTAATAATCATGCGCTATTAATGCAGACTTTGGACAATGCATTTTCAGAATTCTATGCTGCCACAGAAGAACTCGGTGTCAGTGATTGTGTGACTACGTTTACAATCTCTGATTTCGCCAGAACACTCACATCAAATGGAAATGGTACCGATCATGCATGGGGAGGAAACGCTATAGTAATGGGAGGAGCTGTGAATGGTAAAAAAATGTATGGTGATTATCCAGCACTAAATTTAGGTTCAGATTTGGAATTAGGTGGAGGTATCTTACTTCCTACAACTAGTGCGGACGAATACTTCGCAGAAATGGCGCTCTGGTTTGGTATATCACCCAATGATTTGAGTCAAGTATTTCCTAATATTGGTAACTTCTATAATGTAGCATCAACCGATAATCCGCTTGGGTTTATGATGTAGATTTTATTGCAGAATCGCGCAATCGCTAAACTGCTGAATCGCCTTGTTATTTGTACGAAACAATAATTTAAAATTTGAACATGAACACATATATAAAGACTATCATTCTTACATTCTCCTTCCTCTTAGGAAATATTGCACTCTCTGCACAATGCTTTGATGATGGACACAGCACGTTTAAAAATCAGGGTTGGTTATCATGCAGCACCAGCGTAGGACCCATCCCAGAACGAGGTGACCAACATTGGGTACTTTACGATTTAGGAGAAGCCTACCCTATCGACACTATCCAATACTGGAACCACAATGTATGGGGAGAAACAGGACAGGGAGCAAAAGAGATATTAATTGACTACTCTACAGATCAAATAAACTGGACTACTGTCGGACCAATAACACTTGACAAAGCTCCAGGTTCGTGGAAATATACTGGAGCAAAAGGTACATCACTACACAATGCGAATATGCAGTATGTGTTAATAACTGTCATCTCTACTTGGGACGATTTAGCTGCCTGTGCTGGGATTGCAGAATTCAAATTTAACATCGGAGAATTTGTGGATACAGAAGAAATCCCAATAGAGTCTGATTGGACACTCGGCCCTAATCCTGCCGCTGATAGAGTTAATGTCTATATTCCAGAATATGGCGATGTAAAAGCGATAACGATTCACAATTCTATGGGACAGAAAATAATGGATATACCAAATCCTGTTGGAGAGCAAATAATCGTACCAATTCCAGATTTGATGGCTGGAATTTATTTTATTTCTCTGCATTCTGAAAGTGGTATGAGCAGCCGAAGTTTTGTGAAAGGGTAATTGAGAAAAATTTCTTGCACATTGAAAGATTCACTGTAGATGATCAAAAGGTATCGATCTTAAGTTGCAAATTTCATTATTAGCTTATTTTATAAAAGAACCCACAATCTAGGCTAAAACACATCATTTCACTAACAAATTTAATACTTGAGTTCTCCGATGCTTACGTTGGGGTTATAAAAAAAGGTTTTTGCATTAAAACGCCTTATCACAAAAAATATCCGATTTCTGACCTTTAAGTTGCAAGAAAATTGGCGAATGCACAATCCGCTTACTGTGGGGTAGTCAAAATTTAGATTTTTTTTTACTAGTCTATTTTTTTAACGATATTGGCAGGACTAAAACACTAGCTAAATATGCGACATCCCATACTTCAACGTGTAGAACTACTTATATCCCAGGGGAGAACCGATGATGCCAACAAACAAATCAGGTCGTTTCTTGAAGACGACCCTACGAGTGAGTATGGCCGTTACTTACTGGCATTTATACTATATTTTCAAGGGAAGAGTAAAGAAAGCGAGCAATTAGCTCTCCAGCTGCAACAAGATGATCCAGAGAATTCAGCTTATTTAGCATTATTGGCAGAGATCAATCTGAGAGAAGAGGAGTTGGGAGCTGCAGAAGAAAAAGGAAACATGCTACTCCAAATGTCACCTTATGAAGTTCAGTTTCACAATTTGATGTCCAGGATAAAATTTGCTCAGCGCTACTATGATTCAGCATTAAAATACGCAAACAGTGCGTTAGAAATAGATCCAGAAAACCTTGAATCGCTCAACCAAAAAACACTTATTGCCGGGATATTAGGAGATAAGCAAAGTGCTAAAAATACTATCCTTGAAGCATTAGAAAAGAATCCTGAAGATCCGTATACCATAGCAAATCACGCACATCAACTGCTCAAAGAAGGAAATGTAAAAGAATCTCTCGAAAGATTCAAGGAAGCACTCAAGCTCAATCCTAATAATAGCCTAGCAAGATATGGAATGCAAGAGGCAATGAAGTCAAAGTTTTTCTTGTACAGACTGTTTTATAAATATTTTGACATCATGGGCAGGCTTACTGCTAATGGTTCGTGGGGATTTGTAATAGGTACATATGCACTCTACCATATTCTAAATCAACTATCAAAATCCAATGAAGCACTGTCACCTTTCGTAACTCCGGTGATGTATCTTTTGCTGGCATTCTTCATTCTTTCATGGATTATCAATCCGTTGATGAATCTGTATTTGATGACCAATAAATACGGTCGCTTGTTATTGGACGATGATGACAAGAAAATGGCACAGTATACAGGTGCATCTCTACTAATTGCCTTGATAGGATTTGGATTATATCTGACGCTTGGTGATGAGACTAATCTTATGGCAGGGATCTTCTTTGTTGGTATGATGATTCCATTGGGTTCGTTCTTGGCACCTTATGATAAAACGAAAAAGAAGAACCTAACTTTATTCACAGTTGGTATTTTAATCTTGGGTGTATTGGGTTTAATTCTACAAAATAATACCTTGCTAACGGGTTCGTTTATAGCATTATTCGGATATCAGATATATATGAACTCCATATCGATTAGTAGTAGTGCCAGAAAGATAGAGTAGAGCAACTTAACCCTAGATAATCTTCTACTTGCGATCTCAAAATATTGATACTTTTATGCATTTGATAAACCAAAGTTTGATTGTACTTAAGTACTTTATTAGAGACAATGCTAAAATCAAACAAATTCAATTTACAACTGAACAAGACAAACAATAACTTTCATTCCAACATTATTCTAGAAACTTCGTTTTTCTTTATTACATTAGATCATATGTTTCGATACTTTAAAATATTTATCTTTTTCTGTCTTTTAGGAGTTTCATCCAATGGCTTTGCTCAGTCAGTTACTGTAAGTAAGGAGATGAGTATTCGAAATGACGTAGCTTATGATGTAATCGGCATAGTAGAGGACAATATATTACTCTACCGAGATAAAGGCACTGAAAGAGTGGTTGAGATCTTCGATAAGAGTATGAAACACTTATTTGATAGGGAAATCATTCTAGAAAAAAAGAATGCTAAAGTATATGCTATCGTACCGCAGGATACTTGTTTTACAATTATCTATGGATATCGTGAAAGAAAAGCATACTACATGAGAGCTCGAAAGTATGATCATTTTGGGCTAATGACTGACTCCGTTACATTTATTGATGGTGTCGAAGATTTCAAGTTGGATAAGTTTAGATATGAAACTTCCGAAGATAGATCTAAAACATTGTTATTCGCAACACGTAAAAATGATCTTTTCTATACATACATGATTGATAACAATGAGATGGCGTTAGTGTGGGCCAAGGAAAGTAAATTAATCGGTCTAAATGTAAGAAAGGATTTCAGAGGCGCCTTAGTTTCCAATAGAGGGGAAGTCAATGTGCTCTTCGAAATAGATAATACGAAATATGAGCGAAAAAAACACCATCTCATGCTTCTCGGATTCGATTACAATGATGGATACTACGAAAATAAATTTACGTTTGATAATAAACTAACTGTTGACCTAGAACTGGCTTACGACAATATCAATCGTAGGATTATTCTCGCTGGACTAGTCTCAGAGGATAGCGAATATGACGCAACAGGCTACTTTCATTTTACAGAGAGCATTGATGTATTAGAAGAAATTACCCTTATTGAGGATCAAGATTTTGACGTGAAGTTTCTAGAAGAACTCTATGGAAAAAAGTTAAGTAAAAAGAAAAAATTAAATGATTTTGTCACTCGTGATATAGTACTCCGTGGCGATGGAGGATTTCTTCTTCTTACTGAAATGAATAAAGAATACTATCGAAGATCTGCTTTCAATGGAGGCACACGATCTGGTGGTGGATTTAATGGTGGCGGCAGAGGGTGGGTTGATATATACAATGAGGATATTGTGGTTTTTGCTGTTAGTCCTGATGGATCTGAACACTGGAAAAAGATTCTATACAAAAAGCAGTTTTCCCAAGATGATGGCGGCGTTTATAGTTCATACTTCTTATTCAAAACGCCAAATCGATTACGAATCATCTATAATGATGAGATCAAAAGAAACAATACAGTAAGTGAATATGTAATGGATCCACTGGGAAATTTTGAAAGGAATAGCTTGCTTAGTACTGAATATCAAAACCTAAAATTACGATTCAGAGATGCTGTCCAAGTATCTTCAAATGTGCTTCTTGTACCTAGTGAACGTAATTTTAAGCTGAGTCTGGTTAAAATTGAATATTAGAAAGTTGCGGAATCATGGAATCCCCATAATAATAAAGCTCCTTGCGTTAAAATCAACTTCGGAATCGGCCCTTCGTGCCTTTTTATTAATTATTAATTGTAACGATGACTTTTCAGCCATCGCTTAGCGGAATCGGGCCATTCAGGCCTGTATAATCTTTCATCCTTAGGAAACACAATTGGTATTAATGGCAACGATGACTTCTCAGCCATTGCTACAGGGAATCGTTCATTCAGGCCTCTTCTTGCTCAATGTTTCATCCTAAAAAAGCCTGAAAGGCTGGTCTTAATCAGCGATCTCCGAAAAGGCATCGATATAATATACATCGATAACTGGAAGCTTGTAGGGCTGATTCCGAACAACAGTTTTATCAAAAGGTCTAGATTAAGAATTCTGTATTCAATTATATCAATCAAATACCTAAATTTTACTACTAAATACACAATCTCAGTATCCACTCCCAATAACCTCCATCAAAATAAAACAATTCCTTACCTTTCCCCCATGATAAGAATAGCATATGTCATATGCCTATGTATTACTTTTTGTTTGTCAACCATGCAAGCTCAGCATGGCATATCAGCCGTATATGCACCGTCAAAAGTCCTAAAACATAGAGACAATTTACTATTCAATGTCCCAAGTTTATCAAATGAATTTAGACTAGCTTATACGTACCAAACAAACGGTGAAAAAGACTGGCAACGCTTCTGGAAAAACCCCAGAATAGCACTAAATCTCATCTATGTCAATTTTGGTGACGCTGATGTACTAGGCAGCGCATTTGCTATTGTACCTGAACTTCACTTTTCATTGGTACAGTATAAAAAACTACTCCTTAATATGCAGTTTGGTACGGGCGTTTCTTATCTCACCAGACCATTCAATGCGATTAATAATCCTAATAATAATGCAATAGGATCAAATCTGAATAATACTACTTCACTCAAATTCGGATTAGAGTATCCATGGAATGAACAACTAACCACGAGTCTATCCACTGGAATAGTGCACTTTTCAAATGGTCTAAGCTCTAGCCCAAATAGTGGCATCAATATTTATGGCGCATCGTTAAATGTGAATTACAAGTTTACCGTTCTTCCACCCAAAGATATAGAGTCGATATCTACTAGAGAGGCTGAAGAGTCTCCAACATATCGAAAATGGATTGTAGATGCACAATATCATTACGGATTTACCGAACATACCACCACTGGAGGGCCAAAGTATGGAGTACATGCCATATCTCTTGGTGCTGGATATAGATACAAGGAATACATGACTGTGCTAGTCGGCGCAGAATACGAGTATAATGATGGAAAATATACTTTCTTCAAAAGAAATTTTGAGACAGAAGAAGACTCTCGCCGAATGGCAAAGAGATCTATTATATACATAGAAAATGAGTTTAGATATGGAGCGGTGTTCAACAGATTCCGATTGGGTTTCTACGTAGGTTGGCCATATGCGAAATCAAAAACCAATTATTTCAAAGTAGTCTCAGGCATATATTTACCAAATATTGAAGGTTACGGAAAGCCATATGTAGGAATAGTTCTCAAAACGCATACAGCAATAGCCGATTACCTTGCAATAATGGGCGGTATATCCTTCTAAAAGACTGTTAAATCATAAAATATAGGGTAAAATTCATAAGATTTGAAAAAAAAGTCTCAAAAGTGTAGTATAAGAAATTCAAAAGTTTTAAATTTGCACTCGCTTAGCAGAAATGCTTCGCTAAATTAACCTATGGTGTAATTGGTAACACAGCAGTTTTTGGTTCTGCCATTCTAGGTTCAAGTCCTAGTAGGTTAACATAAATTAAAAGCAACTTATTGATAATCAGTAAGTTGCTTTTTTTATGCAAGTAATACTCATTTAGAAGAGCTTTCAAATATCTAAAATTATTGGATTTGGAGTACGTTGTTTTATGATTTAGTATGTTCCTAAGTATTCGACATTAAATAGGTTAAATCTCTCCATCAACGAATTTCTTGTACAATTCTACTTTACTGCTAACCTCCAAGGCTGCATATGTCTTCTTAATATGGAATCGCACTGTATTTAATGAAATTCCGCATTTTTCGGCGATCTCACCATAAGTAAGACCTTTTATGATTAAGTCGACAATTTCTTTTTGCTTAGGTGTAAGTTCGATCTTCTTGGCCTTTGTAAAGGTTCCAGCCATATTCTCTGTAATCTTTCGAGCTATAGAGGGTGACATATAAGAACCTCCATTCACAACGATATGAATAGCTTCGACAATTTTAGGCAGGGGTGTTCTTTTAGAAATATATGAACATGCTCCATTGCATAGTGCCTTAAAGATGATTTCCACTTCCTGATAAGTGGTCAACATAATAATATCTAATTCCGGTAATTTTTTTTTGATTATTGGAATTCCATCTATACCAGATATACCGGGCAGTCCAATATCTAAAATAAGAATTGAAGGGGAATTATCAACATCAATATTCGTGACAAAGTCTTCAACACTAGACGCCGTTTGGCAAACAACATATTGAGTCTTGGATTCAATAAAAAGTTGTAGGCTCTCGCGAATGGAGGAATCGTCTTCAACAATAGCTATCTGGGGGTATTTCATAATATCTATCTTGCAATAAAATAAAGATAGTTAATATATAATTGAATTTCAAAGGAGTCAACATTATGGATGTTCAAATCTATTTTATCTTTGTACTCAAATTTATTTTCAATCGCTTAAGATTACAACCATCAAATAAAAATGAACTTATAGTAACGAGAATATAAAAGACATAGTTCTTATAATTATGACACAACTAGATATAGAACACTCACTTCAAATGATATAAACATTCCCATTTTTCACCTACCTTCGCCAAGCAAACACTACAAACGTTTAATACATGAAACAATTCTCGCTATTAGCTATAGTGCTAATCCTCGCATCTTGTGGTACTACTAAAGATGTAGTCTACGAAGTGCCATTCGAATACACGGAAGAACTACTTGATACACTTACCGTATCCGCTCCTGTTTATGTGGAAGGTGAAGATGATGTATTTATACTTCCTCCTTATAACCCTGAGGCTACTAGATATTATGATCTGCTCCATACTAAACTTGAAGTTGCTTTTGATTGGGAAAAACAACATGTGCTGGGTAAAGCATATTTAGATCTAGAACCGCTATTCTATCCTATCAATCAGGTGGTTTTAGATGCTAAGCAGTTCGTTATTCACGAGATAAAACTAGGAAAAAATGGAAAATCTCTGATGCATAATTATGATGGTCAGCAACTAACCGTAATCCTA
Source organism: uncultured Saprospiraceae bacterium (assembly GCA_938003955.1). Classification (GTDB taxonomy): domain Bacteria; phylum Bacteroidota; class Bacteroidia; order Chitinophagales; family Saprospiraceae; genus CAJXUU01. Next base: position 13,142 of record CALKXE010000132.1, read on the forward strand.
GACAAGTTCTATAAAAGAGGTGAGAAAATCAATCTCTATATAGATTACACAGCTCAACCGAACGAGGGGCCTATAGGTGGCAGTGCAGCTATCACATCGGACAAAGGTCTATTCTTTATCAACCCGATGAATGAAATACCAGGTAAACCAAGACAGATCTGGACACAAGGAGAGACGGAAAATAACAGTAAGTGGTTTCCGACATTCGATAAATCAAACGAAAGATGTACCCAAGAAATCTACATCACAGTAGAAGAAGGACTAGAAACATTATCTAATGGAGAATTAATTTCTTCTAGTAAAAATGGAAATGGTACTAAGACGGATTACTGGAAGATGGATAAGCCACATGCTCCATATTTATTTATGATGATGATTGGTGAATTCGCAAGAGTCAAAGATTCTTGGAACGGCAAACTACTTGAATACATGGTCGATCCTCCATATGAAGAAGATGCAAAAGAAATCTTCAACCATACGAGCGAGATGTTGACTTTCTTTTCTGATTTGCTTGACTACCCATATCCATGGAATAAATACAGTCAAGTAATTGCAGAAGATTATGTATCAGGTGCCATGGAAAACACAACAGGCGTAATTTTCGGCGATTTTGTTCAGAAGACATCAAGAGAACTAATCGACAATGAAAATGATCAGATCGTAGCACATGAGATGTTTCACCATTGGTTTGGTGATCTTGTTACGTGCGAATCTTGGGCTAACCTAACACTTAATGAAGGATTTGCAAATTATAGTGAATACTTATGGTATGAACACAAGTATGGTAAGGATGCTGCCGACGCAATCAGAATGTCTGAGATGGAAGGTTACTTCTATATGGCTCAGCAATCAGGTACGCACCCACTTATCCACTATGGATATGAAGATAAAGAGGACATGTTTGATGCGCACAGTTATAACAAAGGCGGACTCGTTCTCCATATGCTTAGACAAATCGTAGGAGACGATGCTTTCTTTGCTTCACTTAGCAAATATCTAAAAGATAATGAATTTACCGCTGTGGAGACTGCTGAGCTAAGAATGGCATTCGAAGATACTACTGGACAAGATCTTAATTGGTTCTTCGATCAATGGTACTTAGATCAAGGTCACCCGATCATGGATGTTTCATATGACTATGTTGATGGACAGGTGAAGATCTACACCAGCCAGGTGCAAGATGCAAACGATCATAGACCGATATTCATTTTACCGCTAGAAGCCGCAATATATGATCAAAACGGTAAGGTATCATATCATTCTGTAGTTGTAGATGCGAGACAGGATACTATTACGATAAATGGCATCGATGAACGACCGTTAGTGACGGTATTAGATGGTAAGGCAACATTGCTCGGTGAAGTGAGTGAAGAAAGAGATAGTACAGAACTATTCTCATTATTACAATATTCTCCAAACCACTTTGACAAGAGAATTGCTGCTAATATGCTTAACGGTAATCCTGCAATTGCAAATCTCACAGGCAAATTAATCCAAGACAAGCACCATACCTTGAGAAATCTAGGAGTAACCACTGCAGGCATCTCGGAAATGGATAAGATTAAAGCACTAATCACAGGTGATCCACATTCTTCTGTGCGTGCAAATGCACTCATGAAATACAGCAATGAAATGGGAGATAAAGCAGTCCCTTTAGCTGAATTAGTTCTTAAAAATGAGCAAGCTTATGGCCCATTAAAACCAGCTCTAGATATTATCTATCAATACGATCCTGCAAAAGGAATAGAACATGCAGAAAAGATGATGTCTGACGAATCATCAGCGATAGTTGGGCAATTGGCTGGCTTCTTTGCCGAAACAGGAGATCCTAAGTACTTAAGCTATATAGAAGACAACATGTCAAAAATTGATATCTACCAGCTCTTTAATGTCTTTGGTAAATACAATGATTTACTTCTTAATCAGGATACAAAAACTATCCTCTCAAGAGTCGACATGCTCAAAAAAATGGGAATCAAAGATGACAACATGTACCGCCGATATCTAGCTACAAACACCTTAAACTCCATCAAAACTAAATTCACAGAAGATGGTGAGGCTATAACAGATGTTGAAGCTAAAAAAGAGAACGACGAGAGAGTATGGCTATTGACAGGTATTCTAGAAGAAATAATAAAAAAGGAAGAAGATGGGAGTTTAGTAGCGAGATATAAGGCCTTTTAAAGCCAGACTAAAGCGATTTTTTCTAAATGTTTAGAAGATCTAGAATAGAGTTCCAATTTCCCTAAAGATTTATAGAACGCTGCAAGAAGGTTGGAATATTTTGAATAATAAAGAAATAGTAACTTCAGAGTTGGGAGTTGATGAGCATCCTCTCCGCGATCATTAAGCTGATGCGCCAGCGAAGATCCCGATAAATACGGGACAGATCGGTGAGCGTATTTTTAAGGAAGAAAACCGATAGAGTAACTTGATTTATCTAATAGGAATGGAACCGAGCAGGCAGCTCACAGATCTTGCAGCTCAATGATCTTGTGTATACGTAAACAAAAAAGGCTTACCTCGCGGTAAGCCTTTTTGTATTTTTTTTGATTTCTGTATCTAAAGAACATGTGTAGAGTCGCAAAATAATCCCGCGTGTTTTTCTTGCAGAATCGTGCGTTTTCTATGAAAGCCACACTTATACCAAGCTATAATTATTTCACTCTATACGCGCGTTTGTTCTACGAACAAGCCACGCTCGCTTATCCTGCTAACGCAGCAGCGCCACCTACGATTTCAGAAAGCTCCTTAGTAATCGCTTCTTGTCTCGCTTTGTTGTATGTTATCTTAAGATCTTTGATTAATTCTTCTGCATTTTCAGTGGCAGCATCCATCGCTGTCATCCTTGCTCCATGCTCTGATGCATGTGTATCAAGAACATACTTTTGGAATGTTGTCTGAAGGATACTAGGAACCAATTGTTCAAGAAGTTCCTCTTTTCCTGGTTCGAAGATATAGTCTGCTTTAGTTTTAGAAGCACCTTCTACCTTCTCAATTTTCGGTACCGGTAAATAAGGTACACACTGAGGAAACTGTAATCCAGCATTTTTGAATTTACCGTAAGACACTTCTACTTTATCATATGTACCATCCAAGAAACCATCCATCAAGTGACTAGCGCCCGCAGATATAGCATCATATGTTAAATCAGCAAAAATACCAACGTGCTCGTTTACAAACTTGAGATTCGGATACTTCTTTTGTAGTACATCAAACCCTTTTTTACCAAGACCTACGATTGTTACGTTTCCTTTGGCAGCTTGATCAGCGTACTCACCTTCTATCTTTGCGATAGCAGCTTTTGTAATATTCGCATTGAAAGCTCCGCAAAGACCTTTGCTTGATGTTACTATTCCGATAGCAACATTTTCTACCTCTCTCTCTATTCCGAAAGATGTATTAGCACCACCTTCAAGATTTGACAAGATATTTTGTAACATCTTATTCAATCTATCAGCATATGGTCTCATCTCTGTAATCGCTTGTTGCGCTTTTCTCAATTTGGCTGCAGATACCATTTTCATGGCCTTAGTGATCTGCTGTGTTGATTTTACAGAGGTGATTCTTTCTCTTACTTCTTTTAACTGTCCACTCATTATATTAGACTTTTAGATCGCTTTGCTGTTCGACTATTAGACCGCTTCGCTGTTCGATATTTAGACCGCTTCGCTGTTCGACCAATCGAAGCTTTGCTACTTTATAGACTTCTATTCTTTTAGACATTGACAAATCCGACATTAGACAATACAACTAGATAATTTGATCAAAGAACAAACAATAAGTCGAATAGTCTAATGTTGAACAGTCGATTAGTCTAACTCTTACGCTTTAAATTGAGCTGAAATCTCAGCACCGATTTTCTCTACTGCGGCTTTAGCTTCGTCAGTAAGTTTACCTTTTCTTAGAGATTCTAGTGCATCTGGAGCTTGTGTTTCCATTGCAGTTAAGAATATATCTTCGAATTCCATTATCTTATTCACAGGTACATCACCCAATAGACCTTTAGATCCTAGGTAAATGATCGCTACTTGCTTCTCTACTGATACTGGAGAGTATTGCGCTTGCTTAAGAACTTCTACATTTCTCTTTCCTTTCTCAAGTACTGCACGTGTTGCAGGATCTAGATCAGAACCGAATTTTGCAAATGCCTCAAGATCTCTAAATTGTGCTTGGTCCAACTTAAGTGTACCCGCTACTTTTTTCATTGACTTGATCTGTGCAGATCCTCCTACTCTTGATACTGAGATACCTACATTAATCGCTGGTCTGATACCTGCGTTAAATAAGTTAGACTCCAAGAATATCTGACCATCTGTAATCGAAATTACGTTAGTCGGGATATATGCAGATACATCACCCGCTTGTGTTTCAATAATGGGAAGTGCCGTTAATGAACCACCACCTTTTACTAAACCTGATTTAGCTAATGATTCTGGTAGATCATTCATTGTTCTTGCAATCTCATCATTGTTGATCACTTTTGCAGCTCTCTCCAATAATCTTGAGTGAAGATAGAATACATCACCTGGATATGCCTCTCTTCCTGGAGGTCTCTTAAGAAGTAATGATACTTCTCTATATGCTACTGCTTGCTTTGATAAATCATCAAATACAATCAATGCTGGTCTTCCTGTATCTCTAAAAAATTCTCCAATCGCCGCTCCAGAAAATGGTGCGTAGAACTGAAGTGGTGCAGGATCAGATGCTGCAGAACATACGATAGTTGTATAAGGCATTGCTCCAGCTTCAGTAAGTGCTTTCGTCACTTGAGCTACAGTAGATGCTTTTTGACCTGATGCTACATATATACAGTATACAGGTTCTCCTCTATCGTAAAATTCTTTTTGGTTGATGATCGTATCAATTGCGATAGCTGTTTTACCAGTTTGTCTATCACCAATGATAAGTTCTCTTTGTCCTCTTCCAATAGGAATCATCGCATCGATCGCTTTGATACCAGTTTGTAGTGGCTCACTTACTGGTTGTCTGTAGATTACACCAGGAGCTTTACGCTCTAAAGGCATCTCATACTTATCACCAGTTATTGGTCCTTTTCCATCGATAGGTTGACCAAGAGGGTTTACTACTCTTCCCAACATTCCTTCTCCTACATTAATAGAAGCAATCTTGTTAGTTCTTCTTACAGTAGATCCTTCTTTGATTCCGTCACCAGATCCTAGAAGTACCACACCTACGTTGTCTTCCTCAAGGTTAAGAACGATGGCATTATCACCATTTTCGAATGATACTAGCTCTCCTGCTTGTGCTTTTGATAACCCGTATACACGAGCGATACCATCACCAACTTGGAGTACTGTTCCTACTTCTTCTAGTTCTGCTTCTGATTTGAATCCAGAAAGTTGTTGTTTCAGGATTGCAGAAATTTCATCAGGCTTTACATCAACCATAGCTATTGAATTTTAAAATTGTTGTTTTATTTAATTCAGTTTCCACTTTTATTTAGAGCTAGCTCATAGAATAGTGTTTTCTAATATTTCTTGATTTGACTTTTAATTATGCTGTATTCCAACCTCTGCACATTTGAGAGATAATTTGAAAACCTTTAAATTAAATAGCCTTCTCGTATTCTTTATTTGTCATTGCCTTAGCTAACTCAGCTAATTTATGAGATACACTAGCATCAATAAGTTTATCACCTATCTCAACGATGAATCCACCTATGATAGATTCGTCTACCTTAGTTTCTACATCTACTACTTGATCCGTTGCTGTACTAGCAAGTAATTTCGACTTGATCGCTTCTAGTGCTTCAGCACTAATAGGTGATGCCGTCGTAAGGATCACAGAAGAAATACCTTTCATTGCCTTGTACTGATTCAAAAACTCAGTAGCAATTTCAGGAAGAAGACTTTCTCTACTTTTTCTCAATACGATATCAAGGAAAGCTTTCGTAAGCTTATTCACTTTACCTTCGAATAAAATATCGAATATCTCAGCCTTCTTACCAATTTTTATAATTGGGCTCTTTAGCAACAAGTATAGATCTCTGTTTTCTACCATTTTAGAAAACCCTTCCATATCACTTACTACTTCATCCATCACATTCTGATCTTTGGCTAGATCTAGAAGAGATTTTGCATATCTTGATGCTATTCTAATTACAGACATAATGAGCTATAAAATTATTGTTAATGAGAAAGAAAAGTAGATTTCAAAATCTCTATTTCTGTCCTTTCTCAAATTTGGCACAAATGTATGAATATTTCAGATCAATTTAACTATCCAAAGGCATGTATTTTAAGGGATTGTAAGAGGTTTTGGTTTTACCGATTTAGATCTAAAAAATGAATGAATATGAAAATAGAAAATGATTGTGAAATGTGTGGCTAGATTACACATTACGATATTTACAATCACATATTTACTTAATAACAGAATATTATTTTAAAGTCAAAGGATTAAATATTTATCTAGATGAAATAAGTTTAACCCATGTTTTTACCTTTCTAAAACAAACTTTCGTTTAAGTTAAAGAAGACACTCATGTAAAAACACTACAAACGAATTCAATAGGTACGCTTTGGATAGAGTTATTTCTTTATATATTTACAAAAAGATAAATTCAACATCATGAATCATACATACATAAAGAAATCTCTAATTTGCCTATTTGCTTTTGTATTAATGCTTGGCGCGATTTCCGCCCAGAAGGTAGAATATAGAGTAACCAAAAACACCAATGTAAATCAACTAAGTACAATAAACGTGTCGCAAATCGAAGATGTATATTTGGCACAAATAAATTGCACCGAACCCGCTGAAAAATCATCATCTAGTTATCGAAGTGAATTAGAAGCCGTTAAATCTAGAATATCAGAACTATATCCAAAATCTGATCAAAAAACATCAAAAACACGTAATAGTGTATCAACTCCTGAAATACTAGATGCATTCCCAATTGAAAATATATCTAGAGGAATACCATTAGACAATCACCTTGCAGTAAGTGATGAATATATCTTAACTGCTGGCAATTTCTTTGTGTCTATCAATTCCAAAGATCAGACTCAATTAGAGACTTTCACACTACTTTCTTTTTCTGAAGCGGCAAATGTAGAAGGCTTTCCGTTTGATCCCAGATTAGTTTATGATAAAGCTAATGGTCGATGGATTCTTAATTTTTTAGCTGGCTTTGAGAGCTCATTAACTGATGTAGTTATTGCTGTATCAGCAACAAATGATCCTTTAGGAGAATGGTACGTGTACAGTATAGTAGGTAATCCAAATGAACTTAATGAATGGACTGATTACCCTATGATTTCTATCACAGATGATCATATATATGTTACAATCAACTTATTAAGAGACAATGAAACTTGGCAAGAAGGTTTTGTGGAGACCATAATCTGGGAAGTAGAAAAGAGCAGTGCGTATGATGGACAAAATATTGCAGTAACCAAATACGATAATATTAGTATCAATGGACAAACGATAAGAAATGTGTGTCCGGCAGAAAATGCCACAGATGAAATTTACAAGGATATTTATTTTATCTCTGATCGTAATTTTGCTATTGAAAATGATACTTTTATCTTGATGAAGATCGACCCATCTACTACAGATCCTGAATTAAACCTGACAGCACAATACGTATTATCAGACTTACCATATGGTGCACCCCCTAATGCAGAACAAAAAGTGGGAACTCTAGCTACCAATGATGCTAGAGTTTTAGAAGCATTTAGACTGGATAACCAATTACAATTTGTTGGTAATACACGAAACTTAGACAACAATAAAGCAGGAATATTCCATGGTATACTAAATGATCTCGAAAACCCAACTACTATCAACCTAAATCATATAATAGGCGATGACTATGAACTTGGATATCCAGGAATCATATATACTGGCCAATCCCAAGATGAGAACGATGCTATAATAGTAGTAAGTCACGTTTCAAAAGACAAGTTCCCAGGCATCTCTTCATTTTATTCTTACCCTGGCGAAGGATACTCAGATTTGATATCAGTTGTAGAAGGTGAAGATTATATAGATATGCAACAAAACACAACATTAGAAAGATGGGGCGACTATGCTGGTAGTCAAAGAGATTATTATTCTCCTGGTGAAGTATTTGTATCAAGTACGTCATGTGATTTTTTTAGACGAAACATTCCGTATGTAGCTCACTTAAAAAGACCATCTTCTCCAACAGGTGTATTCAACACAACGAAACTAAAACAAGAATATACAGTTTATCCAAACCCAACAATAAAAAGAATATCCGTAGATTTTAATCTTGATCAAAAGGTAGAGTCTATAAACGCAAGACTTTATAATATAAAAGGAGAATACCTAGATGAAATATTTCACTCTACATACATTAAGCCTGGTGTGAATACTTTTTCTTTTGACACTTCTCACTTAAATTCCGGGACATATATTTTGAAAATATTATTAGATGGTGAAAGCATAACATCCAAAACATTCCAAAAGAGTTAAGCTTCTTAAGAAATAATTTGTTGGCTAACTCTGAAAAGAATTTAAAACTCAAGAAGAAGAAGAAGAAGAAGAAGAAGAAGAACTAAACTCTCTTCTCTTTAAAATATCGCTTCATTAGTTCGGAACATTCT
>CALKXE010000133.1 GCA_938003955.1 uncultured Saprospiraceae bacterium
ATTGCACTTCAGCTCTTTCGTTGGAGTGATGCAAGTTATCTAGAGAGCCAAGATATGTTGCGTATGAGTGGTATTGAGAGGGAGGTTTATTTGTATACTCAACCCAAAGTATTCGTTTCCGATTATTATGCGAGCTCAACATTAGATAGCAATTATAAGGATGGGGTTCTTACCAATATTATCACGGTAACTAATGATTCTCCAAAAATGGCAATGAGGGAATTGACTGTTGATGTTTTAGATGGAGAAAAGACAATTTATACAAGTTCGAAAAGCATTAAAGTATCTGCAAATACATCCGCTGATTACACTTATGAATCGATAGTCGAAGATGTGAAACAATGGTCGGCTGAGTATCCAAATCTGTATTCTTTAAAAATGACATTGAGCGATCCGTTGGAGAAAAAATCAAATCAATATATTACAAAGCACCTTGGTTTTAGAAGTGTAGAAATCAAAAATAGTCAAGTCCTTATCAATGGGGAAGCTGTCTATTTTAAGGGAGTAGATCGACATGAAACGGATCCATTTACTGGGCACGTTGTTTCTCGAGAATCAATGTTGAAAGACATCACTCTAATGAAGCAAAATAATATCAATGCGGTACGAAGTGCTCATTATCCGAATGATCCGTATTGGCTTGATCTATGCGATAAGTATGGACTATACGTGATTGATGAAGCTAATATTGAAAGCCATCCATTGGCGATCGATGAAAATACCCAGATAGGAAATGAAATGTCTTGGCTGCCTGCTCACATGATGCGTACCAAAAGAATGTATTATCGAGATAGAAATCATCCATCTATTTATTCTTGGTCATTGGGGAATGAAGCGGGTGAAGGGGATATTTTCAGAGCAACATACAAGTGGCTAAAGGAAAAAGAATCCAATCGAATAGTACAATATGAGCCAGCTGGAAAAGAAGATTATACAGATGTCTATTGTCCAATGTATGCTAAACCTGACTACCTTATAAATCACGGGAAATCGGATTCTGATAAGCCGTCCATAATGATTGAATACTGCCATGCGATGGGAAATTCAGTAGGAAACTTACAAGATTATTGGGATATAATAGAAAAGTATCCAAATCTTCAAGGTGGTTATATTTGGGATTGGGTGGATCAATCATTAGAATATAAAGATGAAAATGGGAAGCCGTATTTAGCATATGGACACGACTATCACCCTGATCTGCCAACAGACGGCAATTTCTTAAATAATGGTTTAGTGGATCCATATCGGAATCCTCATCCCCATCTTTCAGAAGTAAAGAAGGTCTATGAACCGGCACAATTTCAATATCTAGGAGATGGAATTGTAGAACTTGAAAATAAGAACTTCTTTGTTGACTTCTCTGACAAAACGATATCATGGAAGGTTCTAGAAAACGGTAAACTTCTAGTTGAAAAAAAAGGAGTTTTTGTTGATTTAGATCCACAACAGAAGCAGCAGCTCACCATTGATATATCTCCTGAGAAATGGGAGAAAGGTCAGGAATATATACTGGAAGTACAGTTGGTTCAAAATGAAGATATTGGCTTGCTAACTAAAGGTCATGAAGTAGCTTGGGATCAGATTGTTCTTCAAAAAGGAAGTCAATTATCAGGAGATGATAGCAACAAAAAGAATAGACTCGCGATTGAGTTGAAAGAAAATACTATTGAAATTTCGAATGATAAAGTAGATTTATCAATCGATGCAAATTCAGGAGAGATTAGTTCTTGGACTTATGGGGGCGAGGAAATTACGTCACATCCTATACAACCAAATTTCTGGAGACCACCCACTGACAATGATCTGGGAAATGGGATGGATAAATGGGCTAAACTGTGGCAAACAGCTACGTATAATTATAAAGCTAAACTGGTCGCTAAGCCTATTTTGGGTGATGCAGGAGTATCATATCAGGTAGAATATACAACGCCTAGTGCAGAAGCTACAGTCAATGTACTTTATAGAATTAGTGCAGACGGAATGCTGTTTGTAGATTACAAATTCACTCCAAATAAATCAGACCTTCCAAATATTCCAAGATTAGGAATGTACATGACATTGCCTAAATCATACACAACCATTTCTTGGTATGGAAATGGTCCTGAAGAAAGTTATTGGGACCGAAAATCAGGACAAAAAATAGGTTTGTATTCCGGTGAGATTAAAGATCAATATCATGTATATTCTAGGCCTCAGGAAACTGGGAATAAAAGTGATGTTCGCTGGATGGAAGTCGCATCAGAAAGTATTCGACTAAGCATGTCTTCGGATCAATTGCTCAATTCTAGTGTGTGGCCATTTTCTATGACTGAGCTTGATTTTCACAGTGATGAAGGAGGAGAGTCAGCATCTGGTCTAGTACCCGTTACTAAAAAGCACGGAGCTGATATCAAGATAGGAGAGACGATCCAATGGAACATTGATTATATGCAAATGGGACTTGGAGGAGATACCTCTTGGGGACGATTAGTGCATCCTGAATATACGATTTCTGCGGATCAGGAGTATAGATATTCTTTTAGTATTAGAATGAGATAATCTAGTGGTGTCCGATTAAAAATAAACGAATCTAATAGAAGCTAATAAAATAAGTTGTGTTGGGAAAAATATAGATGAAATAGGTTCTAAAATAGAAACCATAGAATTCATTTAAAATCTTGAAATTTACTATTGGCGTCTAAAAGATTTAGCTGCGTAGTGAACGTAATTGCGTTTGCCGTTTGATAAAACTGAGGATGAAAGATAATTTTTGTCAATGTAAAAACTAAGTTTGAAATAAAATATTAAGAAAGGCAAAATAAGCATGTAGTTCAACGGAGACAGCGGTTTTGGTGAGGAACGAAGCAAAAAAATCCTTTAGAGGTCAGGCATTTTTGCTACTTTTTTTGCTGGAAAAAAGTCGGCCTGTCTGGCAAGACAATATTAGGTTTGAAATTAAAAAGTCAATAATTAAGATTTACTGTTTTTTTAGAGAAATCGAATTTTGAATAAATTAGAATTTAGTCGGACGATACTAGAAATAATCTTAACCTTAGAATCACTTGAAAATCGTTTTATTCTATGTTTAATAAATCAATTCTAGCATATGTTTCCCTATGCCTTGGACGACTGTGAATGGACTGTGAATGACATCCTTCTTTTCTTAGTTAAGACATTACCTGAAATTGTACTTCAATCCTAAACCGGCTGATAGCATAATTGAGTTGTGTTTCAAATCAAGTACTGTAGATAAACCATGATTTTGCCTAGAAAATCCAATATCCATCGATATCTCAAAATTATCAAATAATCGATATTTGATATAAGGATTGAACCTAAGACTGAAGTAATTATCAAAATGTTTATTTGGTGTTAAATCAAAGTCTATGAAAGAATTTTCTCTACCTAATACCTTAACATTCTGAGAAGTTACTAACGAATAGGCTATACCAATAGAAGTTCCAATTCCAATTTTCGGAGTTAGGTTATAGTTATAAGCGATATCGAAAGGAATAGTTATTGTGGATATTTTATTCGTATGTCTAACAGTACGAGTATTTATGGCATTTCTGATTTTCTGATATGTAGAATCAAAAATTATTGTATCCGATGTTATGACAGAACTCAGTTTATTTTTATATCGATTGGATTCTATTCCAGTGGAAATCGACCAGTCCTTATTAAGTCTATATCCTAAATGTAGAGCGAATCCAGATCCATACTGAAGTGAATCTATTGATTGGTTCGCTTGATTTGCAAAGACTTCTGGATTCGTATCATCTTTGTATTGTTGATCAAACGTGTTTATCTGAGCACTAAATTTGATAGACCAAGGATTAAGTGGCTTGTTAATATCTACAGGTGAAACAAAAGGAAACACAACGGGTGATTTGATCGTTCTTTCGGGACTTTGAAACCAATTGTGATCTAATTTTGGAGTAGTAATTTTTGATCGTGAACTTATAGATTCTACTATTGTACTATTATCTGATAGGTTCTTTCGTTCTGAAGCGTTGATTTTTTCGTTTGTAGAATTGGAAAATAATGATTCTTGTTCCTTGGCGGTATTACTTTTTTGATTGGGATCGACAACGTCAGACTTTGTGCTATTTTTCTTAGAATCAATAGAGTTGAATTTTGTTTTTTGTGCTGATAGATCTGATTGATCAGCCTCTTCATTTATTCTTGAATTAGATGTATTAATTGAATTTGAGACAGCTGTAGTAATGGATTTAGATACGTTAGTATTGGTCTCAATAGACTCCATTTTAGTTATGGGAGCAGTAATCGTTTCATTAGATTTTAAATTTTCATCAATGGTCCCCAATACATGGCTTAGTGCATTTGAACTTGGTGCATTGGGATCTTGAGCTTCTATTTTTTTGGAATTTAGATTTTGTGTTTTTAAGTTTTGAGATGCTATTGGTGTAGTTAAATTTGCTGAATTACTATCCTGAATCCCTCCCAAAGATTCAGAGTTGTTCTCTGATATATCTAACTTAATAGATTGATTGTTGTTGAAGAAAATAAAGCCTGCTGTAAAAAGGCAAAAAACTAAGAAGACACCAGCGACGCTCCTCCAGTGAAATGTTTTTTTGCTCGGTTCTTCTTGCGGAATTGAATTAGATATTTGAGACCAAAGTTCAGAACTATCGATTCCATCAAGTCCAGTTTCTGTCTCATCTATATTCTCGCTAGAGAATCTTTCCTTATATATTTTTTCAAACCATTGCATCTGTATAATTTTTTTCCATGTAATCTTTACTAGCTTATCATTGACCTTAGTTCCGTCCTGCGGGCTATCCAGTCTCGAGCACGGCCCAGTCTTTTTCTACTTAGCGAAGATTTAATGTTCAACATTTCGGCGATCTCTTCATGGCTAAAACCATCAATAATAAAGAGATTAAAAACCTGATAGTATGTATTGGGCATTTTTCGAAGAATCAACAAGATTTCTTCATTTGACAGTCTATCTATGATATCGGGATTGATTGGTATTTGATATTCGATAGTCGTCAGTTCAGTTTCTTTTCGAGATATTGACTTGTTACTATGTTGCAAACAAGCATTAATAACGATTCGAGCTGTCCAAGACTTAAATTCTCCTCTCAGATAATCAAATTGCTGAATCTTGGTAAAAATTTTAATAAAAGCTTCCTGAAGTACATCATTTCTAGACTGCACATCTGAAAGATATCTTTTACAGATATTATTGAGATAGGGCAATAGAGAGTCATACACAAGCTTTTGTGCTTGCGGATTGTATTCTTTACATTTTTGTATGGTGGCTTTATTAATATCCATTTATAAAAGCTGGTGCACAATGATATTGTACACCAGCAATATTATTTATAAGCATTCACAATTTTGATTCAAATTACCTATCGTTTGGTCGGCTGTAAAACATGCATCACCAAAGTTACCCATGGCTTCTGGACAATCAAAGATTACACACTCGCAAGTATAGGATACAATTCCATCTATTCCACTAGCAGTTGGACAAGGATCAAAAACGAATAGATTTAAGTTGTCACAGAACTCCTGATTTGTTGCTGCTATACAATCGCACTCTATATTTATTACTCCGGCCAATGAATCTTGAGTTAGACAGTACCATCCAAAATCAGATAGTAAATCAGGACAATCGAATTGTTCTGGATCTATATAACATTCGCAATTTTCATCTATCGTACCTTCTGTATTCCCAACGTAACATACATCCCCTATATTTTGAAATGTAGTCGGACAGTCGAACTCAATTGTATCATAAAGTTCACATTCGCATTCTAGATTTACAAAACCGTCTAATGAATCTTGCGTTAAGCAATCGTATTCGAAATTAAGCTGTAATTCTGGACAGTCGTATTCTATCATATTCAAAGGTTCACACTCGCATTCTAGATTTACAAATCCAGGTATTGAGTCAGTTGTGAGACAATCAAATTGATAGTTTAGTCCTAGTTCTGGACAATCAAACTCCATTGTTGAGTCTTCTACACATTCACAATTTGGATTGACTATACCGAACGCATTATTGATTTGACAAGTATCTGAGATGTTAAGTGCTAGCTCAGGACAGTCAAACATTTCTGAAGGAATTACACACTCACATTCTTGATTTACAAATCCCGATATAGAGTCGATCATACAAACATCTCCAAAGTCAGCCTCAAGTTCTGGGCAATCAAATACTATTGCAGTATTTGGTTCATCTATATCCTCATCTTCAGAACAAGAGTACGCGATAGTCATCATCGCAAATAGGCATATTGCCATATATATTTTATTAGTCTTAAACATTTTCTATTTTTTTAGTCATTAAATATTACTGAAATACGCGGCGTACTAATAGTATCAATGAGCTATAATAAATGTGACAGTTGAGATAGGATACTTGAAAAATAATTTCAAATTCGCAGTACATTAAATTGGAATGAAGGTGTATTATTAAAAAAATAGATGCATTTGAATGTTATATAATAGCGATTTCAGAATATTCGAAATAACCATATGGAATTAATATTAATCAATTTTATTTTAAATAACAGATCCAAAACAAGACACTCATATAAAGCCAAAAGCCGCTGAAGAATATATGAACAATTGTTTCGAACGTCTTTCCTTTCCAAAGGTCAGCTGAGTAACCAAAAAACTGAACGAAAAGTCTTATCGTCCAGAATATAGCGAGGCCAAGAGATATTGTACTTCCTAATTTTGTTTCTATTAATTCATTGGCTGAACTAAAACACAAAAGGCCTGTAAGTAGAACAGTTAATGCAATGAAAAATGTATGAGTAATCATCATTTGTCTATTGATCAAACTTAAAGGTTTTAGATCTTGCTTCCAATTGAAGTACTTTGGAAAAATGATATGAACTAACGATAATACGATAAGTAAAATTCCTATAATCTGAATTTGAATTTCTAATGTTTCATACATACTACTTAGTTTAAATCGAGCATTCGAATATTGACATGAAAGGTGTAAATTTCTTCTCTTGTATTTTGCTAAAGTTCGCTTTGGTAAATGCAGTTTTCCATATCTTTTTCGAAAAGAAGTGATTGAACCCAATCGTAAATGCTATGAAATTAGGCACGTCTCTGAGGTGTTCTACCATTATTACTTTTCCGTTAGGTTTAAGACTACGTTTACATTCTTTCAAGAAGTCTACTTTTTCGCCAAACGCTCTGATTTCATGAGCTGCAGATAGTAGAAAGACAATGTCCGTAGAATTGTTTTCTAATGGGATGTGATTTGATTTTATTTGTTGCGTATTTGGGTAAGTGAGACTTACTTTTCTTGCTCTTACGATGGCAGGTTCAGTATGTTGTTCTTCATTATAAAAGTCATAGACTTTTAGGTCCGAGTTGATCAATTTATTTTTGATAAGAAAGCTGGTTTCATCGAATCCTGCATTGATATTTACAATGCTCATCATCTTCGTCTTGTCAGTAATAAAATCATCTAGCCATTGTAAATCGTAATAGCCAGAGTAATCATAAACATATGCTGAGACAATCAAGGGCATCAATAGTCCGTATGCAAATCCAACGGTAACAAGAATGCTCAGAATTGATGGTAATTTTAAAAAATAGAGTACAACAAGAATAAGAATCAAAGCTGCAATTCCATAGTAATAGAAATGTCTATTGAAGCTCACTATATTTAGGACACCTTGAAATTTTCTTCTTTTAGTGTTTTGTTTCATCGCTTTTTCCATGATTCGATTTTTCCACTTTTCCAAGAATACGGGATATCATTAATTACAAAAGCATTGGCAAGAACAGCTCCTTGAAATCCCAATGAATTGATAAATTCAAATTCGTGCGCCATCACATTTATTGCAGTCGGTTTCCAATTTGATCTTACACCTTCTATTACTAAGACCTCTTCTTTCTTATCATCATAAGTAAATGTAAACGGCAGAGGTCCTGCAAATCTTCGTGCTTCCTTCCATTCAGAA
This sequence comes from uncultured Saprospiraceae bacterium, assembly GCA_938003955.1. Classification (GTDB taxonomy): domain Bacteria; phylum Bacteroidota; class Bacteroidia; order Chitinophagales; family Saprospiraceae; genus CAJXUU01. The sequence goes on from CALKXE010000133.1 coordinate 7,944, forward strand.
AATGGAGAGTTCTTCGGTAAATCAACTTGATCAAGGTCTTTGGATAACTGTATATGAAAGTTAGATTTTTCTGAATGTATCTCTATCGATTCTTCATTTTCTACTTGGGTGATGTCTGTCGTAGTATAACTGTAGTGCGTAAATATATTACCGAAGAATTGCATCTTTCTTTTATCAGTTTCGGACTTTAAAATATATAGACCTCTTAGTCTTTTATCTTTGCTATTTTTGAAGCGTACAAAGACTCTATACCCTATAAGAAAGAAATCATTTCCCATGAATTTAGGGAAGCCTTTGGGTCGAAGATGTTTGGTTTTTACCATAGCTACTGCGACAAAACCCCATTTGTCATCAAATGTATCTAGTTCTAAACATTCTGGAATAAGACGCTCTAACTGAGCTTTAGGTACTGCATAAGTCAACACATAAGAACTCTTAAAGTATGCTTCAACTGCGAATGGATGATTCTTTAAGAATGATAGCATAGGGAATTTATTTCGAGTTTAACTTAAAACCATTATAATACACTAACGAAGAAAAAAGTACAGCAAATATAATGTTTGCTTTATTCCACATTAGTAGATCTGGCGCAAGCATAAACTCTATGATATTCATTATTATTACAACAGCTATTTGTGCAACTGTGTTCAATTTTGATTTGTATTTACTTAATATCCAAATCGCCATAATAATCTCAGATAAACCGATTGCTATAGTAAGTGGTCTGGAGAAGTCGCTTCCGAGTATTCTAGCAACGATCTGCTCATGCCTTGGTACCAAATTTAGGACTTTGCAGAAAAGGCCATTTACCATCCAAACTGTTGCTATTAGATAGGTGAAAAAAACATGCAAGGAGTGCGTATTCAATATTTTCATTTAGTTTAATGTGGACTAATTTTCTGATTCTGGTGATGGAGAATTCAAAATGTTTCATTATTTGTTGCTGAATAACTAATTGCTATTTTTCTGATTCTATGACTGCAGGTATTATTATCAACGTAAAAACCTCTTAAGTTCTCTTACTTGTTCGTATGAGGGGTAGATCATCAACTCACACTTCATAGTTTTAATAGAAAAGAAAATATCAGATGAAGTCAATAGTAAACTTTCGTCTTCAGGTTCTATGATGATTGAAACAGTATTCCAGTATTGTTTTTGTGAATCTCGGCTCACAATTTTCGTAGTAGCAGAGCTGAATAAGATGTCGACAAGACTACGACGGCTTCGAAACTGACGTGGGTATCTTGATTGAGATTCTACCTCTAGGGTTTCTACATATTGTTTAGAATTGGGCTCGCCGGCGTACTCGATTTCATATTCGTCTAACAGAAGTATGAGATCTCCATTTATCTTATTTTCACTAAGACTGGTCGTTATATCTACAGTAATACGTAGCGTATCATTTTTATCAAATGTGAAGTTTGCGAACCTAACAACTGGCTCATTTCCACAATATGTATCCTGAGAGAGATGTGCATAATTCTGTGAAAGTTGATAGGAAGGAAGTCTTCTATCTTCGATCTTAATTCGTTTTCTTGATGAACATGAGACGATACATGATATCAGAATTGTAAATAGTATAAACCTAATCATCTTATTGTCTTACATTAATAATTGGTATAAATATATTGATTAATAGATTCGAAAAGAACAAGTTATACAAATTCTATTTCAAAAGAATACTTTGGGTCATCGGTATTCCGTATTTTTGTTACAAAAAAAAAGAAAATGGCAAAATCCTCTTTCAAAGATCTTATCAATAGTGATACACCATTACTTATTGACTTTTATGCGGATTGGTGCGGCCCGTGCAAGCAATTTGCTCCCATTATTGATGAACTCAAAGATGAGATGGGTGATACCGTGCGTGTTATAAAAATAGATGTTGATAAGAATCAACCTTTATCTCAAAAGCTCAAAGTGATGAGCATACCGACAGTCATGATATATCAGAACGGAGAACGGAAATATGAGGGAAAGGGAATGCATACCAAGGATGATCTAATGCGAAAATTAAAAGCGCTTTTGGCTTAATAAACTTAAAACAATAAAGTAACATCTCTTGTGTAAAGGGTAAGTCAACCTACCGTAAAACGGTAATGTCTCCGGATAGCACCTCGATATGATCATCTATAAATTCAACTTCAGCTAGGTATACATAAACGCCTGTCACTACGTCTTTACCATTGAACTTTCCATCCCAACCAAGATTGTGATCATTTGCTTGAAAGTTTTTCTTGATAAAAACGAGCTCTCCCCACCTATCAAATATCTTTAATGTTCGAATCTGTCGGATGCCGATATTACCAAAAATGCTAAGCCAATCATTTTGTCCATCTCCGTTTGGAGATATGACATTGGGTATATATGTTGTCCTGTCTTTCTGTACTCTTACTTCTACTTGATCTTTGATTTCGCAACCAGTAGTTTGGTCTGTAACCGTCATTTCGAATAAAGTAGTATTTACTGGACTAGCTACAGGTGTTACACAGTCATTACAATCCAATAGTGTCCAGTTATCCCATGATATAGATTGATTATCTAGAGGTATTACCCAAGAGTCGAAAAGAGTAGAATATCCTAAATCTATAGTCGTATCTGTACCGGCATAAATTTCAACAATAGGAGGTTCATAGATGTCAATTATTCCGGATTCTGCACAACCATTCGCATCGGTAACCTGCCAATTATACATACCGCCTGATAGCTGTGAAATTAACCCAGTTGCGGCACCCGCAGAGTTGTTGAATTCGTATTGATAAGGCATTACTCCACCTGTTGTTGCTATTTCTATAAAACCATCCATAGCTTCTGCACACGATACATTGTTAAATGTTACAGCTGTACTAACTATTTCTGGAGATTCGATAATTATTTGCTCTTCATATTGACAATTGTACTGATCGGTCATTGTAACATTATAGATACCTGGGCACAATTCGTCTAAGTCGATTCCTGACGGCCATTGATAGTTTATATTGGATGTTGATTGATTGTTAATTGCAATGGTACCATTACATTCATCAAAGCACTTAATATCTTGAGTGTCAAAAATGAGCGCGGGCTCAGGTGCATAGGATAATACGAATTCTTCAATATCAATACAACCATTGTTTATAGCGGTGAGCGAATATACTCCTGATGCATTAGCTAAGAATGAATTGTTAGCTGAGCCGTCTTGCCATTCATATGTTGTTTCATTTTCGGAAGGTACAGACAATAGGATTGATTCGCCCTCACATAAGAGTGTGTCATTACCTAGATCTAAATCTGGAGTAATCCCCATTACAACATCTACTTCATCAATCTTCAAACAGCCTAGGGTGTCGGTTACGGTTATTCCATAAGTTCCTGATTCGGTTACGGATATTGTGTTCGAATTTTGATTGGTTGACCATTCGTAAGTAATTCCATCTGCTAGCGGAGTAGAAATATCATATGATAATTCATCGCATATTTGTAGATTGTCTCCTAAGTCTAATTCATACTGATTGGGCGAAGGCGAAACTATAAACGAATCTCTCTGACTACAGCCAGAAGTGGAAATGTCGACCCAGTAGATTCCTGGTTCTACCACGACAAAGGTACTCGTAGAGCTGCCATCTTGCCACATAAATGTTCCGTTTGGAATAGTAGCATCCAGAAAAAGAAAGTTATCACTTTGACAATAGGTGGTATCAATCGTAGTGCTTTCTCCATTGAGAACATTGATTGTTATTATGGTCGTGTCACTTACATTACATGTACCATTCGCTGAAGCAATCAACGTTACCATATATTCCCCTGATTGTTCGAATGTATGGCTAGGATTCATTGAGGTAGTAGTGGTTCCATCACCGAAATCCCACAGAAAATCTTCACCATCCTGACCTGTATATGTGAAATCTGCTTCGAATGGAGCACAACCACTTGCTCCTGGAAGGACAGAGGCCTTTGCAGTCACTGTTGCGATATCAAAATCTATCTTAAACATACCCATATCACACCTTGATTCTTGAACCTGAGCGTATGCATTATTGGAGGTGTTTAGGGTTCTGTCCTGTTCTACACAGGAGCAAACCCCTTGATATACGATTCCTCCTTTATCAAATCGACTTGTTCCGCCATCTACATGATCGGCATTCCCAAAATATGTTCCAAACGAGAGATCTTGAGCTTTAGGAGTTAATACACCTAAGTAGAAGGCATCTTGTGTCACGTTAGATAGTATTGCATCAGGAGTTGTAGGCAAATCTTTAATTGCATAGTATCCTGAAAAATAAATACTATTACACTTATCCACCATGAATGCCGTGGGTACGAAACTGTATGCAGTATTGTTGTTATTTCCTATTGTAGTTTGATAGATTATTTTATCAAGATCTTTATCGAATGCTACTAGGAATTGCCTCTTATTCGTACCGTATGTATATGTATCTGGAGTAGGTGTTAGATCTCCTAATGTTCGACCATAAATATGCACATTATCATCTTCATCAATATCTATAAAATAGGAGTGATCAACGGCATTAGTACCGTAGAATCTTCCTTTTAGTAGATTTTGTCCATTAGCACTTAGTTTGAGCACATATGCAGACTGTTGGCCACCGGGCCAGGGTGAACTTAAATCTGCAAAATTAGATTCTCCGGCGATGCCAGTTACATACACACTACCTTCATCATCAATACGAATCCCATAACCCGTGTCAGCATTATCTCCTCCCAAATAGGTACTCCAAAATAATGTAGATAAGTCACTATTTATCTTTAATACTAAAGCATCTTGTCTAGCTATTTGGTTAATATTCTGACTGCTGAGTTGCGTTTGATAAGCATTCGGAGTAATAGGGAAGTCGGCGGATGATGTCATAGAAGTGATATAAATATCACCTTGATTGTCTAATATGATCTCTCCTCGGAAGTTATCTCCATAAGCTGATTCTATATTTGACAAATTCAACCCATCACTGTCTTCTCCTCCGATATAAGTAGAACCAATAAGTGCCGATCCATCACTTGATAATTTGGTTATTATTATATCAGCTTGCCCACCAAATTGACGTTGATAAGCATTAGTTGTAGTCGGGAAATCAGAGGCATATGTAGAGCCCAAAATACACAGTTGACCGTAATCATCCACTATAGTACTATGAGGTTTATCATCACCCATACCTCCTATGTAAGTTCCATAGATCAGCTCGGAAGCATCTGCATTATATTTATGAAACGCCATGTCTGTTGAAGAAAAATTAAAGCCATTAGCATCTGCAAAGTTTGCTTGATAAGCTCCAGGAGTAGTTACTAAGCCCACATCAAATGCAGTACCTCCATTATAGATATTTCCTGAGTTGTCAAAACATGAAGTATGACCGAATATTTGATTTCCTGTGAATCCTGATAAAGTAGCCCCTATGACGGTCGGATCAATAATTAATGTTTCACTCATATTGTATCCGTTCGGGAATATATATGAGAGAATGTCTTTATTTAAAACATACTTGCAATCAATGGGAATCTTATTTCCATTGATTATTTGGTAAGCTATTGGAGCAGCTTCCATCACTGTATTTATTGAGGTTTGGATGATCAAATTTCCATCTCGAAGGTAGAGTTTGTCAGTGCCTACATATCTCGAACGTATTAGGTTTGGGTCACCACCAGGTCGTATTATGAAATCATACTTTGGTAGTCCTTCGTTGCTATACACTTTCATGTTTATGTTAGGATACATCTCGCTAAATTCAGTCTCATGAAATACTGGAACATTAGACGCCCAATTTTCTGGATTATTTCCTCTGAAGAAGTTGTACTTATGTTTTTGAGAATCATAGCCTTCAGACTTGGAAAGGTCAGCTCCGATGAAATCAATGTTATATACATGTCCAGATATTCTGTGGTTTTTTATCACTACTGGATCGTTTATCAATAAGATGTCATGCAATTCTTCCACTTGGTCATTATCATGGAAAATGTAGGTGAATCCGGCATCAGTCAGGAAAAGTTTGTCCATGTTTCCCAATCCAACGCTATAGTTCACTTTAGGGTTACATTGATTCTGGTTAGGAACAAATTCTAGCGCATGTTTCGCTTCTCCTTCTTCGTGTAATGGAGCACTTTCTGCGAATATTGAATTAGAATAAATGAATGGAAGAATTAATATGAAAATAAAAAGAGGTAAACGGTATTTGGATTCTCTCATTGTAGGTTGTATTTATTGGTTGGTCGTGATAATGGTACTAAAGTAACGGTTTACTGTCAAAAACACAAGAGCAAAATTATTATTAATGTACATTTATGATAATTGCGACATCATATGAACGGATATTAGTGTGAGTTCTGCCGTAAGTATTAAAATTGAATATGAAAATTGTTGTGTTAAGTGATATGAACTGGGAACAGCATTTGCGTTCGATATCAAGAACGGAAGTTGATTCAGTTACATTGGAGACATTGAAGAAATCTAGATATTTTAGTATTCAGAGATATCTACAAATTGTAATAGACGAAGAAGCTGAGATGGTCATCATAGCTGGCGATGTGACAGGAGATGGATCGTGTGGTCATGGGTTTCATCATGCTTTTATGGTTTTTCTTTCTATGTTAGAGCAACTCAAAATTCCTTCGTGTTTTATCAGTGGAAATCATGACGAACAAGTCTATTACGAACAAGTAACACAGTTTTCTGAAGGCTTAAAATATAGTCATGAAATTTCTAATAAAACTAAAACAATCAATGGCTTACAAATCTTGGGAGTACCATATGAAACAACATATTCCAAGTCTAAGATTAAAAATCTACTGAACACATTTCAGGATAATTATGATGTGGTAGTCGCTCATTCGCAGCTTAAGCGAAGGATAAGATTATTCGATTTGGATGCAAAGTTAGTTCTTACTGGACATTATGATCGCAAGTTGATGGGCTTCTCTGGGGCAACATTTATTTCACTAGATAATGATGATCGTGAGATGTCTTATGCCACAATTAATACATACGAAGGAGGATTCAATGCAAGTATATGTATAAAAAATACTGACGATGAAATATTCCGATTCACAGAATCAAGTGACAAGATTCAAAGTCTAGAGAGGAGTCATGTTCTTAATATGAATAATGTACCAAGTACAGACTTACGAATATTGGAAATGCATTCTGAAAATAGTTTGCTAGATAAAGATTATGAACAATCAGGCTATCAGAAATACATAAGAGGAGTCCAATATTTACAACTGCTAGAACGTCTGCGATTTGTGAAAAATGATGAATCCTTGCGCCCGACATTAAGTGTAATGAGCCAATTTATTGATACGCAGATCACAGCAAATTATCGAGTATCAGAAAGCTTAATTATTGACTATTTGGGGAAGAGGACGAGATGATTGGGTAGTTTTTTTTATTATATAATAGTCAATGGAGCAACTTCTCTTGTATAGTCATAGATCGTCTTCTGATATACTTTTAACGTCAATCATTTTTTAGATCGTCCAAGGATTTTGAAATAAAAGATGTGCAGAGGTGTCACAACATTTATTTTATGAAAACACATAATTCACTCTTTGCGTTTACCTTTTTGAGATAATTGGTATTAATAATACATCGGGGATAATATTTAGTATCAAAATACTTGATGACAGGTCAACGAAAAATAAAAACGGCACCAATGATGACATTAAAGATGGATGATATTAGTAACTATTTATTAGCAAAGTAAAGATTCAGATTATCTGGCATTTTTATCAAAGTAGGATCAATTATATTTATAATATCAAAAGAAAAACAATTACAAACAGAAATAATTCCAATTAGATTTAATATATAAACTCAATTACAATCTTTATTTAAGATGAAATTATATACACTTTTAGCCTATTATTTTATACTCTTCATTTACATTAAGAGTCGTCTTGATACCAATAATTAAAAGCTATTTGTGTACTAATTTTCCTTTGGGAATTTTAAGAATTATCTTCATGATATAACGTTTCGGCATGCGAATGCCCTAGGATTCTATTGTTATTGTCTAATTTAATTTTATCACAATCCTTATTAATTCACCGATACATAAACAATTACATTATGCAAATATCACAAACATCTACTATAGAATGGGGATCACAAACCGTACTCTCGCAGATAGCTGGCGAAATCAATAAGCCGTTAAAGGAAATCATAAGACTCATTCAATATATACAATCAAAACCAGCTACAACAGACCAAGAGGCAAAACGACTTTCTTCTATAATGTTGGATAGCAGTGAACAAATAGAATCACTTATTGCAGATATAATACGAACAGAACAAAACAATAGAATTGAGATACTGGTGCACGATAAGTTCAAATATCCGAGCCTCTATTCATTTGATGAAGTTGAGATTAATTCTTCTAATAATTTGATAACTCAAATTAATGGATTTTCTAAAAATAGAATTTCAAAATCTGACTTGGATTGGTTAATTCGATTAGAGAATACTATTCTTGAAAATTTGGATTCTTATGCACTTTGCGTGCCTTGGATTGCTGGAGAACTTGCTGTTAGTGAACGTCAAATATTTCGAAAAATAGAAAAATTTACAGGATTAACTCCGAATAAATATATCCGAAGCCTGAAGTTATATAAGGCTAAAGAATTGCTAGAATCATATACATATTCTACAGTGAACGAAGTGTCTAGTGCTGTAGGAATGAAGGATCCACATTACTTCTCTAAGTTGTATATGAAGGAATTCGGAATGAAGCCGAAGGAGTATTTGGTTTGAATTTTAAATGAAGTTATTGTCAGTAATCTTGGCAAAATGATCGTTGTCATTCGCTCTATATTTGAATTATCAATAAGAAGACAATGATATACTTCTTTAAAAAATCACTTTTAAATATTACACAAATGAATTTAACTGAAAAGCAACAAGCGGGACAAGAAGTAATGAATAACATCATTATCAAATGTTGGGAAGACGAAAATTTCAAAGCTCAATTATTGGCAGACCCAGTAAGTACCATCGAAAAATTTACTGGTAAGCCAACTAATATTCCAGAAGGGAAACGATTAGTAGTAGTAGATCAAGCAAGTAGTTCTGATGCTGTTTATTTTAATATTCCTGCGAAACCTGATATGGCTGGTTTTGCAAATGTAGAATTGACTGATGAGCAATTAGAAATGGTAGCTGGTGGAACTTGGGGAGATTTTATTAGGAAATTTAATAGCTTAGTCGATGCTGCAAATTCGGTAATTTCTGTATTAGGATAAATGTTAAATATGTAAGTATTTTCAAATGACTGAGGTGCCATATTCAATTTTTTTAATTAGGTAGATATGAGAGGATATTGGTATGAAGTCTATTGGGTTTAAGTGGTGTTATTATCAGTAATCTTGGCAAAATGATAGTTAACATTCACTCTATATTTGAATTATCAATAAAAAACGAAAATATATTTCTTAATAAATCACTTTTTAAAAATCATTTAAATGAATTTTACAGAAAAACAGCAAGCGGGAAAAGAAGTAATGAATAACATCATTATCAAATGTTGGGAAGACGAAAACTTCAAATCTCAATTATTAGCGGACCCAGTAAGCACTATTGAAAAATTTACGGGTAAACCAACTAATATTCCTGAAGGAAAAAGACTAGTTGTAGTAGATCAAGCAAGTAGTTCTGATGCTGTTTATTTTAATATTCCTGCGAAGCCAGATATGGCTGATTTTGCAAATGTAGAATTGACTGATGAGCAATTAGAAATGGTAGCTGGTGGTTGGAGTGGTGATTGGTCTTTAACATGGGAGATTGCAAAACTCATAGTTAAACATGTACTTGGATAATACTTTATATATTCTATAATACAAGAAGTTTAACTATTTAATTCTTTAAGCGGTACTGAAACTTACGAGACGATATAATCGCTCATGCGAACAACTCATATTCACTTTGTGCGCCTTGGATTGCTGGAGAACTTGCAGTAAGTGAATTTCAGATATTTAGATAAATATAAAAATTTACAATATTGCTCGAAATTAATTTATCCGTAACTGTAGTTATTTAAAATTAAAGAATTGCTATAAACATATACATATTCTACAGTGGAAGAATTGTTTAGCATCGTAGGTGTGAATGGTCATCATTGTTTTTATAAACTTTATATGGAGCAATTCAGGAAGATGGTGAAGAAGTATCTGGTTTGAATTTTAAATGAAATTTTTGTCAGTATTTTTTGGCAAATTGATTGTTTCAACTCATTCTAAATTAAGTCCTTTTATATCCATTTCTTTCTTTGTTGTTATAAAGACAATTTAATTAAATTTAAATAATGAACCTAGAAACAAACATAACTAAGAATACTAATTATCAATACAATTTTGATCAACTAATTAGTCCGATTTCTTGTAACCAATTTGTTAATAGTTATTGGGAAAAAAAGGTGTTAGTTATAAAACGAAATAATCCTAATTTTTATAACGATTTATTATCATTCGATTTGGTGGATACTATTATTGACCAACATCGTATGACAGGAGATAATTTTCGTATAGCTAAACAAGGCGAAGGTATTGCGCCGAGCAAATTTTTAAATGCTGATGGAAGCTATAATCTTAACAAATTATATGCTTATTATGCTGATGGATATTCTTTGGTGTTGAGATATATGGACCAAGCTTGGTCTCCTATAAAAGAGCTTTGCTTTAATTTACGTCAAACTATTAGTCATAATGTTAAGGTTAATATGTATTTAACTCCTCCGAACTCGGAGGCTTATCTACCACATACTGATGCTCATGATGTGCTTATTCTCCAAATTAATGGAACAAAAAAATGGAACCTTTATGATTCAATTTATGAAACTCCTTTAGTTGAAAGTATTCAACCTCGTCTAAAAAAAGAGATGCTTTGTAACCTAAGTGAAGTAACAATGGACGCAGGTGATTTAATGTATATTCCTAGAGGTGTTCCGCATCATGCTTTCACAACAGATGAATCATCTTTGCATTTAACTGTTGGGATTTTTCCAGTACAAATGGTAGATTATATTACAAAATCTATTATGACACAAGCCTTGGGGAATAGAAATTTGCGCGAGGCACTACCCTTTGGATATCTTAACGATAATAGTTCTCTTCAAAATTTCATATCTGCTATGAATTGGGAAACTATAGAAAGGCAAATACGAGAAGAAGTAATGCAAACTCAAATTCAAAATACATTGGAAAATGAATTAACTTTACATCAACGATTACTTCCGAATAAGCATTTCAAGGCAATAGATGCCATTTCTTCAATTTCGTTAAAAACAAAATTTAAAAAGCAAGAAAATATTTTCTGCAAAGTTCATTTTGAGTCCCCTTTTTGTCGAATTATATATAATGGAAATACGATAAGAGGACCTATAAAAATAGCTTCTGTTTTTGAATTTGTAAGAGATTGTAATGATGTTTTCTTGCTTCGGGATTTGCCTATCAACAATGATATTCACAAAGTTAAACTGGCTACTAAAATGGTTCGTGGGGGATTGCTAAGTATAGTAGAATGATTATAAACTATGAAATCGATATTTTAGTATTTATGCAGCCTCGAAATTTATTGTATCTATGAAATTCACGCAAACTTTTTTCACTCAAACTAAAGATTTAAGATTTTTGAATGGAGGTTGGTTAAGTCCTAAATACCATTTGATGAGTTGGGCTTTAAGTTCGTCTTTAATAAAAAAAAATCACCCGAATAATCAGCTTGAGTTGGTAACAGATTCTTTTGGGAAGAACATATTGATTGATGAATTGAATCTACCATATGATAGTGTAAATGTGGCATTAGATGATTTAGACTTTGAAGTATCTTCAGATCTATGGGTATTAAAAAAGATGTTTGTTCATACATTACATGAAGAGCCTTTTTTATATTTAGATAGTGATGTTTTTATCTTTGGAAAGCTTGATGAAGTATTATTGCAAAGTGATTTAATAGCGCAAAATAAAGAAATAAATTTTAATATATATTTTCCTTTCGTAAAGAAAGTACTAGATGATTTTGACTATCCAATTGAAGAGACCTCCAAATATTATAGAGAGAATAAATCTTGGATTGCCTGTAATAAAGGAATAACAGGTGGGCAAAATTTTAATTTTTTTAAGGCATTTTTCAATTTTGTGCTTGATTTTATAAAAAAAAATGAACTTCATTTTAAATTCTTGCCATCTGTTTTCTTAAACACATCCATAGAGCAATTTCTGTTTTACCAATTTGCTCAATCAAGGAATCAAGAGATCAGTTATTTACTGAATAAGAGATTCCAACCCAATTACTTGGGTTTGAACAACTTTCATGAGGTGCCAGATAGAAGAAGTTATCTTCATTTAGTTATGAACAATAAAAGGATACATCATAACTGTGAGCAATTAGAAAAAAGACTTAGCTATGATTTTCCTAAAGTATATCAAAAAATAAATGATTTTTTTGAAAGTAAAAAAACTATCAAAATTCCCTCAAAAAGAAATGATGATTTTTATCGTACAAAATTGGCAATTGAGAAAAACGTTTCTATTAAAAAACCAAATTATATCGGTAGAATTGAAACGGAAAAAATTGAATTTGTTGAATCAGATATTATTAGACTATATGAGTATGAAAAAGAAATAGCATTTATATATAAAAAGTTAAATACTAATAATCTTATTAATAGAAACCAACTAATGGAATTCGAAGAAGTTTTCCTGAGTAACCAAGATTTAACGGCATTTGACGTTACACTTAACCCCAATGTGAAACGAGTGAAAATAGATCGTAAGTGGGTTCAAAAGAATGATTTGAACATTTGTATACAATTCAGGGAGACTTATGAAATGTTTACAAAAAACAATGAATTGGATGATGTTCTTTTAAACTACCACCCAGAACAGAAATTAGTAGGAGAGTATATCCTTTTATCCGAAAAATTAATCTTTGATTGGTTAGAAAGAACTAATAAAATTAATTTACATGATTTATATGATTTAATCGATGATTATTGTGAGGCAACATATAAATTTTACGTAAAGGAAATTTTACATGAAAAAATAAGATTTTTTATATTCCAAAATATCTTGTTGATTACTCCTACTAGTGATAAAATGCTTTGACGTAATAGACGTTCCTCAAAGTTGTATGAATGAATTATTCAGTATATCGGGCAAAATCTTCTTTTTGTTTTTAAGTAAATTTATGAAGAAAGAAAATTACTCTTTTATTCATGTTAAAATGTAATCAAACTATTAAATGAATTCTAGAGTCAATTGATAATAAGATTAATTATCTATCAATTGACATATGTTAAAAAAGATGCAATCTTTTAGGATTCGTTTCTAAGTAAATATTAAACACATTTTTTTAATTAAAAAATAGAAATTATGCAATTAACACAACAGCAACAGCAAATGCAAGAGCTACAAAATACTCTTGTTTCTAAGTGCTGGGAAGAAGAATCTTTTAAACAAACGTTGATATCTGATCCAATGGCGGCAATTAAAAAATTAACTGGTAAGACTCTTAAACTCGCTGAGGGGAAAACACTAGTTGTAGTTGACCAAACTACTGAATCTAATGTATATCTCAATATTCCAGCTATTCCTAATCTAGACGATATAGAATTATCAGACGAAGCATTAGAGCAGGTCGCTGGGGGAATAACGCCAGGGTGGTTAATAATAGCTGGTTATTTTGCCGTAGGTGCAACAATTGGAGCGTCAGTAGCGGACTGGTTGGGAGAAGACTAATTATGAATTACTAAATGAAATATTTCTTATTATTTAACTTTTATATTCAAAAATAATGAACCATTATACTGAAGAACAAATAACTAAAGCAAAGGCATATTCCGATTTAATTCAGAAATGTTGGGATGATGCAGCATTTAAAGAAGAGCTAATCCAGAATCCAAAAATGGTTGAAGACCATCTTGATGTTGAAATTCCAACAGGTAAAGAACTTGTAATTGTAGATCATTCTAACGGGGGGACTTTTGATCGGGATAATTTAGACACTGATACGGCATATTTCGTTATACCAGAACAAGTTGACTTAGATTCTATCGAGCTTAATGATGAGCAATTAGAGTTAATTGCAGCTGGAGCTCCAACTCCTTCACCAGCATCGCCCGCTAGTACTACAATTTGTGGTGCGGCAGTAATAGTTGGTTTTGTATTTGCTGTTTGGGCGGGATGGGATTAATATAATAAACTTTAGATTTTCTAGCCGCTGTAAGTATTTTAATTGCAGCTGGTTAGAACTTTCAATCGATTGAACTACTTTTCCCAAGTATTAATTTTTCAGCTCTAAACATTCAAAAAATGATAATATGACAGTCCTAGAAAAAGATAACAAAATAGTTTGTATTAATGATTTGAATACGAAGAAAAATGTAATTGCTAATTTAGATTCTATAACATTTCCATTTGAAAAGGAAATAAGTGATATTTTAATAGAAACGAATGAGCGATTATTAATTGAAGCACACAGATCTAATGAGGAAATGAATTCAAGCTCTTACTTTAGTGAAACTCAAAATCGATATATATTTGATGATTTAAATTTTATACCTAACAGATATAAAGCTGGAAGAGCTTGTCTTTTGAATCAAAAGGAAAAATTATATTCTTTTTACAAAGACCTATTGGGTTATTTAAATAAAGATTTGGATCAATTGACTGAACAGTCACTATTGAAATCACCAATAAAAACTATTCTGGACTTAAGTATTGGTGAAGGCGATTTACATAACGGAAAATCGACTGCGATCTTTAGTTTTCCTAATGGAGAAAAATTAGTATTTAAGCCTGTTAATGGAGATGTGAGTTTAGCGTATTTTCATTTTTTAAACTGGATTAAATCAAAAATAGATATAGGAGGTCATAGTTTTAAAGTATTAGAAAGAAATAATTACCATTGGTTACAATTTGTAGATTATGAGAGTTGTGAATCGGAGGAACAGGTCAAGAATTACTATAAAAATGCAGGTAGCCTTATTGCTGTTCTTTATTTACTAAATGGAAGTGATTTTCATTATGAGAACTTAATTGCTAGAAAAGATACACCAATATTAATAGATCACGAAACTATCATAACACCTCGAATTTCTGAAAAAGTACGAAAGTATTTTAAGTCTATTATCTCTTCAAATGACCAAAGAGAGTCAGTTTTAAATAGTATGCTTTTGCCCTGCGAAGAAATTAAAAAAGGAGGATTACCTATCGGAATGTGTGGTTTAGGATATACTAACGATACTAATTATTTAGCATATGAAAAAACGGGAAAGAATAGATTCAGTGATAATTGGCAAATGACTACAAAAATAATAATCGAAAATCTTTGGAAACAAAATATACCTCAACTGAATGGAAAAAAAATATACCCTGAAGGATATATAAATGAACTTAAAGAAGGATTTGAAAAGTGCTACAATTTGTTTGTTGAGAATAAGGAATATTTATTATCAGATTTATCTCCTTTAAGAAAATTTGAAAACAAAACTATTCGTTTTATTTGGCGGCCTACTTCTGTTTATTCTCAAATTCTTCGGAAAATGAAAATACCTAAATATCTTTTAAATATGGAAGCCTATCGACAAAAAATTTTAGGCTATTTGTCTGTGGCATATAAAAATGCTCCCAAATCATCCAATATTAATTGGATGTTGAAAAGTGAATTAGATCAATTATTAAATGGAGATATCCCTTATTTTAAAATTAATTCATCTTCTCGGAATTTGGATACAGGCTGTGGTGTAATAAAGAATTTTTTCGAGTATAGTTGTACCGAAAATATTAAAAGAAAACTCAAAATGCTCTCAAATGAAGATTGTGATTATCAAAAGGGAATAATTTTTAATGCTTTTCAATTGCAGAATTATTCTACTACAGAAAAAAAGAATACTATGGTTGTAAAAGAATAAGGATGGTTATGTTATTACATAAGCCAAATATAATATCAATTATTAGCCAATATGTAGAACAATTTAATATTATATATTCTATATTAGAGTCAGGATATAGAAAGAAAAAGTAATAAAAATAATAATTATTGAAAACTCGCATATTAAATAAGCTTTTAATATTACATTAAATTTTAAATTTATGATCATGAAAAAAAATTACAAAGTTAATGTTGTTTTGGGAATTGTTGGACTAGTTTCCGGAGTATATCTTTTATACCATGGATATACTTTAATGGGAATTTCTGGGTCTATTGTAAGTGGTATTTTTTTTTTAAAGGGTTTTGGTTTATTACCAGGCAATGCACACCCCCATAATTCAGGTAATAAATAAAAGCGTTAGATAATGGGGTTCAATATATTAGTGATATCGACTGAAGGTAAATATTGTATCGATTTTAGCCGATATTTGTAACCTACTTTTTATTAGTTTACACTTTTTACCGCATTGAGGACCTTCAACTATTTCACTTTACAAGCGACAGGGTAGTTGTTAAGTTTTCAGAAAATCCATTTAGATATTTCTTTGTAATAAAGTATTCTAAATATTATTAAGATGTTTTATAGTTTTTTAAGTTGATGTGACTTGATTTATATGTTCCAAATATTTTCTTTTTCTTCTTAGTAGTTACATGATTTTTAATTTAAAATTCTTGCATTAGCCAGAGCATCACTAATGAAACCCATTGATCAAGGAAATTGAGAGTCTCACATTGGTTCTGGGGTCTTGTTGGTTGTCGTCATTTTCTCTTGCAAAGCTTATCTAATCGGAGTATTATGCAAACTCTTTAGATTCTTCTTGCGATTCCACCGATATTTTGTCTGCTTCCTGCCTTCATCTTTCTTTAGGCTCTTTATGTATAATTGCTCATTTATCTCATTAAGTTTAGCTATTATCTTACTGACATTTTTTTACTAACATAATACTATATTGACCTATCCAATTGGTTCTATTAATATGCCCAGTTGATGCTTATTTAGTAGATTATTTTTAAATAATCTACTATTGGTTTTTCTCAAGAGCCGTACTTTTATTGCTCCAGAGGAAGAAGACTCTACGAGTTCAATTTCTCTTACAATTTGAAATTTATATGAATATCTGTTTTTTGTAATCCTTTCAAATAATAAGTTGTCAATTCTTTAGATAGAAATTATTTTTTGCAACACTATGTTAGAGCTGGACATCGTTGTTAATAGAAGACTAATTAAAGGAATCTTACTGCTCTTTTTTTATAGTCTAAAGGTTAGTTCTTTTAGCAAAAATCCTCACCTCATTCTCCCTACATTTATCATATAGAATTATAATTAATCACTTTTAAAACCAAACCAAAGGAATTTATAAAAGAACAAAAGGAAGTACAAAAACAAATGAATACTGTAATGGCAAGATGTTGGGAAGATGAAAACTTCAAACAAGAATTATTGGCTAATTCTGTACAGACAATTGAAAAATTTAAAGGCAGTCAACTAAATATACCTGAAGGTGTAACGTTTCAGGTAAATGATCAAACTGATCCTTCAGTTATACATTTTAATATTTCTGCAAAACCAAATTATGATTCGGTAGAGTTGACAGATATCCAATTAGAAGCTGTTGTAGGGGGGCATCGCTTGTATGGTTTCATGTAGCTAAAGCCTTGTTTTCAAAATAAAAGTATATTATCCATTTAATGACTCATAATTGAATATTATTTTGTCGTTTATAAAAGAGCAATTTGAGTAATCTTATTGCTCTTTTTTATACCCGAAACATCAGTTTTTTTGGCAAAAATAAACACTCGTTTCTTCCTACATTTATTATTATAAAATAATAATAATTAATCACTTTTAAAACCATATACAATGGAATTTACAAATGAACAGAAAGAAGTACAAGAACAAATGATTGCTGTAATGGCAAAATGTTGGGAAGATGAAAACTTCAAACAAGAACTATTAGCCAATCCAGTTGATACTATTGAAAAATTTAAAGGAAGTCCACTAAATATTCCAGAAGGGATGAATTTTGTAGTTACAGACCAAACAGATCCTTCATCTATTTATTTTAATATTGCCGCAAAGCCAATGTTTGATTCTGTAGAGTTGACTGATGACCAGTTAGAGGCTGTTGCAGGTGGTGGTGACCCTATAAAAACGGAATATACGACTCAAGAGTTAATTGAAATTATACTTTGGGCACCTGTAGGTGGTAAGCGATAAATGTCAGTTCTATTGACAGTATTACTCTTCGCTCACTTCATATTTTTATCTTATCAAATAACAATTTATCACTTTTAAAACCATACGCAATGGAAATCACAAACGAACAAAAAATTTTAAGTCAAGTAATCAATGAAGCATGGAATAATCCTTCTTTCAAACAAGAATTAATGGCAACTCCTCAAGAAGCTGTTATGAAATTAACAGGAGAGACTTTCTCTCTCCCAGAAGGTAAAACATTGGAAGTGTGCGATAACAGCAAGCCTGGTGTTGTATATCTAAATATTCCAGAAGCTCCAAACATGGAAAACCTGGAATTAACAGATGCTCAATTAGAAGTAGTAGCCGGAGGAATGATTCCTAGAGAACATACGCTCGGAAGTATCAAGAATCCTAAAAACACTATTCCTATAACAGGAAATGGACCTTTTATCCCTTCTTAGATCTTAAATTTATTCCCGTAATAAAAAGGAAAAGTTGATGATAATAAGCAATTGATTATCATTTGCCTTTCCTTTTTTAAGTATTTCGAAGATAAAAAATGAATCATGAAAAGAGTACTCTTCGTCCTAGGTCAACTCAGCGATAATGATATCGAGTGGATGATCGATAATGGAAAAAAACAAACCATCAATGAGGGTGAATTTCTAGTAAAGCAAGGTGAGGCAATTGAGAATATTTACATCGTTCTTTCTGGAAGTTTCAAGATTTTCAATGAACGCAATCCCAAAGTTAATATCGCTCAGATAGGCTCGGGTGAGATTATTGGAGAGATGTCGTTCTTGGATGAGCGTCCTCCCTCAGTCTCAGTAGTGACGACTGAAACCAGTAGTGTATACTCTATTTCTCTGGTGCGTATGAAACAGTTTATGGAAGTAGACACACGATTCGCTGCACGACTTTATTACTCTATAGGCTTATTATTGTCTGATCGATTAAGGAAGACTACAGGAAGACTAGGTTATGGCGAGGTCGAGGAAGATGAAGATATGGATGAAATAAATATCAATGTACTAAGTCAAATCGGTCAAGCTGGTTCTAGATTTACCAGAATGCTAAACAAATTCGCCGAAAGTTAAAATTTGAAATTATGTGGTCAAAATATATATTTCTAATTGCCGTGGTGGCATTAGGGGCTAATCCGCTTGTGGCTCAATCAGCGAACATCTCATGTGATTTGGTTAATCTATATCAATTGACCTTATCAAAAAGTCCAACACTGGAACGACAAAATATTCAGAATAGAATAACTCGATTAGATAAACAGACTGCTGTTAGTCAATTTGATTTTCAGATATATTCAGATCTTTCTATTGATAGATCAGGGTTAAGTCTTTATAATGCTGATCCGAGAAATGATATAGTAGGAGGGCAAATTAGTACCAACAGTCTCTCCCTATCTGGCGGTGTACAGCGAGTTTTTAGATCCGGGCTTAGCGCTAATAGTTCCATTCAGTATTCACGAATTGGAGACAATATTCCATTCAATTCTTTTAATGAAGAAGTTGGGTCTTTTGTATCTAATAATCAAACTGCATTATCATTGTCAGTGACACAGCCTTTACTCAAAGGTCGTGGCCGATCAATAACAACGGCAAATGAAAAAATTGCGGAAATAGGTATTCAGAATCAACAATATAATACCACCTTTATTTCTTCGAATGAGTTGTACAATATGACTTTGGGATATTGGCAATATCTGGCTGCTGATAAAAGCTTAGAAATTTATAAAGTGAATGAAGCCAGAGTTAGTAAAGTTTTGGAGATAACAAACGAACTGGTTAAAGCGGAAAAAAAACCATTGGCAGATTTGCTACAAATTCAAGCAGATCTAAAAGGGAAAGAAAGGCTAACGATTAATGCACAACAACAATTATATATCGCTCGGCAAAACTTAGGCAGACAAATTGGATTGACTACTTCAGAAAGTGAACAAATTGGGCTTCCAGAAAATGATTTCCCTGATATTGATAAAATAGCTGGGGGGCTTACGCTGCAAGAATTTTTAGATGTCGCTTATCAAAATCGATCAGACTTAAAAGCGATAAACAAATCGCTGGAAATTTTAGATATCTATTTAGCCGTAGCTGATAATAATACTAAACCTCAATTAGATCTTACGGGTATCATTAATTATGGGGGATCTGTTGCGGGAAATGGAGTAGATCGTTTGTTCTCTGCATTGGGTCAACAAGAAGGTAGAAATTACCACGTAGGAGTAGGTTTGAAATTTCTCTTTCCAGTTCAGAACAACTTAGCAGAAGCAAATCAGTTGCGAAATCAATTAGAATTTAATGATCGTGAAATCCTTCTTAAAAATCAAGTTAGAAACATTGAATTAAATGTAAGTATCGCCTACAACAATTACTTAAACAGTATAGAAGCAGTAAAAAAATCAAATGAGGCACTGGTATACTATGAAGAGGTTTATAAAAACGAACAATTTAAATTTCAAAATGGATTGACGACTCTTCTCAACTTGATCCTATTTCAAGAGCGATTAACATTGTCTCAACTAGATGTTATTCAAAATCAACAACAGTTTGCCATTGCTATTTCAAATTTGAGATTTGAAACTGGAACAATTTTCTCAGAAAAGCAAAATGGGGAGTTGACTAATCTTGATCAGTTTTATTCGCTACCAAGAAAATAAATTAAACTCATTACATAAATATTTAGATATGTCAGCTCCTGGATTTTTTAGAAAATCAGCATTAGAAAAACTTTCTACTCCTGAAAAATTGGATCAGTTAATTAAAATTACGAGTTCTAGATCTTGGATAGCATTGTTGACCATTGCGATAGCAATCGGCACTGCATTGAGTTGGGGATTCGTCGGTCGGGTAAAAACAAAAATTAATACCTCGGGTATTCTTTTAGGAGGAGAAGTATATGATATAGTCGCTACCTCACAGGGCCAGTTAAAATCTCTTAATGTAACTATAGGTGATAAAGTAGATGAGGGAGATATCATAGCCATCATAGATCAACCTGAACTGGCACAACAAATTGAAAGTGCAAAAGCAGCATTGATCGAAAGACAATTTGAATTAAAACAACTCTTGGCTTTCGGAACGAAAGATACGGAAATCCAAGATGAGTTAATCGAGCAGCAAAGAGTAAGTGTTGAACAACAGATTCAATCAGTTGAAAAAAATATAATTTTCCTGAAGCAACAATTGGAAATTGACAAAGAACTCTTCTCTAAAGGGTTAGCTACTAATCCACAAGTCATCAGCAGTGAGCAACGTTTGGAGAATGCCGAAAATCAAATAATGGATTTGAAAGCGAAACTTGTTCAAATGTCATCGCAAGAACTGAGTGTCGGATTTAATCTGAAACAAAAAATAACGCTTATCAAACAAAGAATTGCTCAAGAAAGTAGACGGGCAAATCAACTAGAAGAACAGTATGAGATTAAAAAAAGTATCAAGAGTCCGCACAGTGGAGAGGTGGTAGAGGTTCTCAGTACTTCTGGTGTAGTAGTCGGGCCAGGCACACCACTATTCAAAGTGAAAGACGAATTGAAAATAGCGGATTCTGGCAAGATACGAGGAGTCCTTTATGTGCCTTCTCAAGATGGTAAAAAGATAAAAGTAGGAATGGAAGCTTTGGTTGTCCCGGCGACTGTGAAACCTCAAGAGTTTGGCTATATGAAAGCAACAGTCACGTATGTATCCGAATTTCCAGTTACACAGCAGGGGATGATGACCTCTATGGGCAATGATCAATTGGTGCAGGGTTTATTGCGAATGGGAGCTCCGTATGAAGTTGAGGTTGAATTCGAACCGAATCAAGCGTCCTATAGTGGATATGAATGGACATCGGCAAATGGTCCAGAGGTTATGATTAATGCGGGGACTTCTTGTATGGGTAAAATTACGGTCAAAGAAGAGGTACCTATTGCAATGGTAATACCTGCATTAAGGAAGTTTTTTGACTTGTATTAATTCTCACTTTTAGCATCCAAAATCATGATAAAATTTAAAGACAAAAAAAAGAAAAAAGAAATTGTTTCGCAAAGGGTGAAAACACCAACGGTTTTACAAATGGAAGGTGTAGAATGCGGAGCTGCGGCGTTGGCAATTATACTGGGTTATTACGGTAGGAAGGTACCGTTAGAAAAGTTAAGGGTAGAGTGTGGTGTATCTCGAGATGGGCTAAAAGCTACCAATATAATGAAAGCGGCTAGATCTTACGGGATGACCACCAAAGGATATGCTAAATCAATTAAGAATTTGAAAATGATGAAAATGCCAGTAATTATTTTCTGGAATTTCAATCATTTTTTAGTTTTAGAAGGCTTTACGAAAGATAAAGTTTATTTGAGTGATCCTGCTCAAGGTAGGTATCAAGTTAGTCATCAAGAATTTGATGATTCATTTACTGGAGTTGTCATAGATATGACTCCCAATGAAGAATTTGTAAAAGCCAATGAAAAAACAGGGATGTTTCCTTCCTTAGCGAAGCGAATTTCTAATTCTAAATTAAGTTTAGTTTTTATTATTCTAGCGAGTTTATTTCTAGTTATTCCAGGATTAATCATTCCTTCATTTACTCAAATATTTGTCGACCAATTTTTAATTAACAGTAGGGAAAGCTTTGTCATGCCATTGATTCTGGCTATGGGCGGAGTATTAGTCATTCATTCTCTATTAATTTTTATTCAACAATATTACCTACTTCGTCTTGAGACGAAGTTAGCCCTTACGACCTCTAGTAAGTTTCTCTGGCATATTCTCCATTTACCCTCTCAGTTTTTTTCACAACGATCTAGTGGTGATATAAGCAATAGAGTAGGTCTAAATGATAAAGTAGCGCGCCTACTTAGTGGTGATCTGGCTAATGCCGCTTTGAATGTCGTAGTTGTTCTTTTTTATGCGCTACTGATGTTTAGTTATGATATAGTATTAACCACGATAGGGATCGTAATCGCAACTATTAATGTAATTGCACTCCAATTGGTATCACGCGCTAGAAAGGATGGAAATCGAAGATTGACCAATGAAAATGGAAAGCTGATGGGGAACACTATGTCTGGAATTAGCATGATAGAAACGCTTAAGTCTAGTGGGAGAGAAGGCGATTTCTTTACGACATGGTCCGGTCACTTGGCTAAGGTAATGAATGCACAACAAGAACTTGGATGGTTATCTCTTCGGTTAAATATCATACCTCCGTTATTGATGTCAATAAATACAACTATAATCATGGGCGTTGGTGCTCTGCGTGTAATGGATGGTGATATGACATTAGGTATGCTAATAGCTTTTTTGTACTTGATGAATAATTTTATTAGACCAGTAAACCAACTAGTAGCCGTAGGAAGTATGCTTCAAGAAACACAAGGCGATATGGATCGAATTGATGATGTTTTAGACTATGAAGTTTCTGAAGAATTTACTAGAAAGGCTGTAACTATAGAAGAAGCATCTAATTCAAATAAACTAATTGGAACGCTAGAGTTGAAAAATGTAAACTTTGGTTACACGAGTACTATGCCAGCCCTGATTGAAGATTTTAGTCTAAAATTAGAGCCAGGAAGTAGGGTTGCTTTAGTAGGTGGTTCGGGAAGTGGAAAGTCAACTGTGGCTAGGCTAGTCTCTGGTTTGTATGAACCATGGGAAGGGGAGATCTTATTTGACGGGAAGAAAAGACAAGAAATTCCAAGACAGGTAGTTAATAATTCTATGGCAGTAATCGATCAAGAAATAATGATGTTCAATGGTTCGATTAAAGAGAATCTTTCTTTTTGGGATACGACTATTCCAGAGCATAGAATTATTCAAGCTGCTAAGGACGCAGAGATACACGATGTCATATCTGCAAGGTCTGATTCATATGATAGTATGGTCGCGGAAAAAGGAACCAATTTTAGTGGCGGTCAGCGTCAACGATTGGAAATTGCTCGTTCTCTTGCATTGAATCCATCTTTGCTGATTATGGATGAAGCAACAAGTGCATTAGACCCAAAATCGGAAAAAATGGTGATGGATAATATTCGAAAGAGAGGATGTACTTGTCTGATAGTTGCGCATAGACTAAGTACTATTCGGGATTGCGATGAGATTATTGTGATGAAGTTTGGGAAAATTGAAGAACGCGGAACGCATGCAGAATTAGTTGCTAAACAAGGTCTTTATTCCGAATTAATTAGCTCAAAGTAAATCCTTAGTGGTTCGTTATAAGCCTTAAAGAAAAAGAAGTATCCATGAAAAATAGACCAATAATAATACCATTAGGAGCCAACACCCCATTTTTTCTTGATAGGAATGATCACATATGGATAGTGGCATCAGGCGTTATCGATTTGTATTTAGTAAAGAGGACGCCAGAAGGCATTTTAACAAGTTCTAGAAATTATCTATATACGGCTAAAAAGGGCGATGTATTGTTTAGCCTTAAAACAGGGACTGAATTTAATGAGTTTTCTCTTATAGCTGTGAGTCCAGCTGGTAACTTAATTGAGATTCATAAATCTTATGTTGGAAATTTAGATAAAAAGCAGCTTGGAAATAAAATTGAAAGTTGGATATCTTCCATTTCAACAACTGTACAACAGGAATATACACCTAAGACCTACAAAGATATAAGTGAAGGGGGGATTGTAAGTTTAAAGAAAAATGAAATCGCTTACCCTGCAAAAGGATTAATTTGGGCAAGAATAAGTGGAGGAAGTGTCTCAGTGTTTGGAGTAGAAGAAAATATTAAGTCTAGTACTTTATCAAAGAATATATTACTACCAGTAACCAAACAATTATGGTTGAAATCTCAAGATCGAGAAACAGAAGTAGAATTAATTGAAACTTCCAGTTTTGTCCAGGATGAGATTACTTTGATGTTATCTATTCATCATATACAGGAATATTTTTTTGAAAAGCTAAAAGATAAATTTCATTCAAAAATTGAAGAAGAAGGGAAGGGGATTTCGATAAAAAATGCTTCTGATAAAGATGCAATTCAATCTAGTCTTAATGGATTAAAGTCTATTATATTTTCTAAAGATGAACAACAGACATTTTCAAATATTAGTGTCACAAATCACCTATTGGCAGCTTGCCAGTTGGTAGGTAAATCGGTTGGGTTTGAGTTTGTAGAGCCTAAGTATATCAGGGATTTTGAGCATAATCTGACAGGACAGTTAGATGCTATTGCCCAGGTCTCAAATGTAAGAACTCGAAAAGTAATCTTGAGAGGAAGATGGTGGGAGGAAGAAAATGGTAATTTATTGGCATTTACAAGAGATGATAAACAACCAGTTGCACTAATACAGGGGAAAGGTGGAGTCTATTTTATTCAGCGTCCAGAAAATAGGACAAAAGAAAGAGTAACAGAAGATATTGCACAAAATCTCGAACCAATTTCTTACATGTTTTTATTTGCTTTTGATGAGCAGATGACGTCAATAAGGAAGATTGGGAAATTTGCGATTAAAGGACTGCAGTCTGACTTTAGCTATATTATATTGGCGGCTTTTGCAGGGAGTTTGATAGGTTTGTTAGTACCTATTTTGTCAGGAACCTTATTCGATGATGTAATTCCTCAAGCTGATCGAAGTTTTCTTTGGGAAGTGTTTGGGATATTGTTAGTCATTGGAATTGTTAAAGCACTATTAGAATTAGTTAAGGGCATATTATTACTACGAGTTGAAACAAAATCTAATATCACCGTACAAGCGGGATTGATGGATCATCTCTTAAGATTGCCGGTAACGTTTTATAGGAAATTCACTGCGGGGGATCTCACAGTAAGAGCACTAGGGATCAACTCCATTCGTCAAATTTTATCTAGCACGATACTAACTGCAGTTCTGAGCGGAACATTCTCAATCGTCAATTTAATTTTATTATTCTGGTATGATTCTAGTTTAGCTTGGATAGGAGTAGGACTAGCATTTGTTGCGATTACAATTGTAACAATTTTGGGACTTTTTAAATTGCAATATGATAGACAGATATCAGATGATCAGGGTGATATGCAAGGGTTCCTTTTTGAGTTTCTTTCGGGAATAAATAAAATAAGAGTGAGTGGTGCTGAAAATAGAGTTTTTTCTCTTTGGGCAAATAGGTTTAGCCACTATAAAGCCCTTGGATTTAAATCTGGTAATTTTCAAAACTTTGTAGAAGTATTCAAAGGGTCTTATCCACTAGTAACAAGTATTTTCTTCTTTAGCTTTATATATTATTCATTAATTAATGCAGCACCTACTAATGAGGGATTAATTTCTGTTGGTATTT
The DNA here is from genome assembly GCA_938003955.1 of uncultured Saprospiraceae bacterium. Taxonomy (GTDB): domain Bacteria; phylum Bacteroidota; class Bacteroidia; order Chitinophagales; family Saprospiraceae; genus CAJXUU01. The sequence goes on from CALKXE010000133.1 coordinate 34,309, forward strand.
TTATGGCATTTATATCTGCTTTTAATCAGTTTTTAGGTGATTGTCTTAATATGAGTATGAGTCTTATTTCTTCACTTAATATTGTTCCACTATATGAGAGATTAAAACCAATATTGGAAGAAAAGCCAGAATCTGCAACTCAAAGTTTTGATCCTGGGGAACTTAGTGGAGAACTTGAATTTAATTCTGTTTCCTTCCGCTACGAACCAGAACAACCCCTTGTACTTACTGATGTTTCTTTTACAATAAAGGCAGGTGAAATGGTCGCATTTGTTGGACCATCGGGATCGGGAAAATCTACGGTACTTAGGTTGTTGTTAGGGTTTGAAGAAGCGGAACTAGGCTCGGTTTATTATGATGGGCAGGCTTTTGATTCTCTAAATAAAGATTTAGTTCGACGACAGATTGGTGTTGTTTTACAAAATGGAGCTCTGATGTCTGGAAGTATTTATCAGAATATTGTAGGGAATTCTGAGTTGACCTTAGAAGATGCTGAGAAAGCTGCCAAACTTGCAGGACTAGAAGATGATATAGAACAAATGCCAATGGGCATGCATACAATGATTAGCGAGGGAGCGAGTACCTTTTCAGGAGGTCAACGTCAACGATTAATGATTGCAAGATCGATTGTTCATAAGCCAAGGATGATTTATATGGATGAAGCAACAAGTGCTTTGGATAATCGAACTCAAAATATCGTTTCTGAAAGTTTGGATAAGTTACAAGCAACTAGAATAATTATTGCGCACAGATTAAGTACAATTATCAATGCAGATAGAATTTTCGTCATGGATAAAGGGCAGATTGTTGAATCAGGAACTTATGATCAGTTGATGAAAAATGAGGGATTATTCTCACAATTGGCAAAAAGACAAATAGCTTGATATGGTAAATACCCTTTCAAGATATAATCGCCTTCAATCTTTTGGAAGTCAAGGAGATTCTCAAAAAGAATTGTTGAAATATACAGAAAATTCTTTTTTCAGTAATGGAACGAGTTCTTTTGAATTGAAATCCTTAGAAGATGAACCTTTAGTGGCAAATTGGGAGTCGTATATAGAGGAAGCTTATAAGATAGGAGTCTATCAAACCTTAAAAAAGTATCTAGTCCAATTTAGGTTTCCTATTAAAGATACTATTAGTCAAACAGATGAATACAAAGACGCAACATTAAGAGGTCATTCTACTCAATCTATGAAACTGGCAACTGGGTTGTTTTTGACTGAACCCGATAAGTTACGGCTTTTTTTACACCCAACATTAGTTGGAAGAATACCTGTAATTATTGCAAATAATCGATTTGATTTCCAGTCGATTATAAGAGCATTGTCTTACAGGAATGAACCCAAATCAATGCCGAAATCGATGGGAGCGGCGATGATTCAAGGGCTAAATAATTGGGATAGGTTGAAGAAATCAATACAACTTGCGTCACAAAGTGAGGTATTAAAGAATAAGGCACTCTATCAAGATAGAATTATAGTTTTGAGTAGAATTCCATATAGTAATGTAGCGGCTTCTGAAATGGACATGGATCATGAAGTTTGGTTAGACAAGTCATTGAGTATTCGGTTAGAACATGAATGCGCACATTATTTTACTTTACGTCAATTTGGTAAGATGTCAAATAATATGCACGATGAAATCATCGCTGATTATATGGGTATTCATTCTGTTTTAACTCATTTTAATTCGAGTTGGTTTTTACGATTTGTTGGTTTAGCGGACTATCCGAATTTTAATAATTCTGGTCGGCTGAAAAACTATATAGGTGATCCTCCTCTTTCGGAAGAATCATTTAAAACGCTACAAACTATTGTTAAGCAAGCTGCGGAGAATATTGAAAAGTTTGATAAAGAAATAAAGAATCCGATAAATATAATAAGCCGTCGATCTAGAATGGGAGCACTATGCTTACTTAATTTGATGGAATTAGCCTCTGAGGATGGTACTGATCTTCTTTTAGAGAGATTCAATAATCTACAAGCCAATATATGAGAAAAGAAATGCTTGCAGAAATTAATAAATTGTTGATTAATATTTCTTCTGCCTTAAATGCACAGAGGAGTACAGTGCTCTTAATTAACGAAGGCAAGGGGACACTTGATAGCTTGATTTCTCAAGGTATTAGGAATAATCTCATTTCAATGCCTTTGGACTGTGGTATTGCTGGTCGTGTTGCTAGAAGTGGTATATCCCAAGTAATAAATGAAATTTCTAAGAGTGAAGAATTTAATCCTTATTACGATAGTATAACTGGTTTCCAAACAGTAAAAGTATTGTGTGTTCCAATACTGACTGATAATAATAAAATTATAGGAGTAGTTCAATCATTAAATAAAATCAAAGGTTTATTTAATGAAAAGGACTTACAGATACTTCAAAGTTTTGCAGAGGCGATTGCTTTAGCTATAAAAAATGCAGAGTTATATGTTTCAGCTGAAGCTATAAAAAATGATATTTCAACATTATTGAAAGTTTCTTCTTCTATCAATTCAGAATTAGACTTAACGAATTTGATAAAATTAGTTATCAAGAAGACTTCTGAAATTACGCAATCTGACAGAAGTAGTTTTTTTCTATTAGATGAGGAAGAAAATGTATTATGGACTAAGTATGCCGAAGGTTTGGGAACACAAATTATTAAGACAAGAGAAGGACTAGCTAGTTTGGTCGCGAAGACTAAAAAGTCCAACATTGAAAATGATCCATATTCTAATCCAAATTTCGATAGATCTGTAGATGTTAAGATGGGATATTTAACAAAATCTATTATTAGTGTTCCAGTACTTAATGGTTCTGGAAATGTGCTAGGGGTTATTCAGTCTATAAACAAGAAAAATGGAATGTTTACAAATAAGGATCTATTTATTTTAAATGGATTCGCTTCCCAAATTAGTATTGCAGTTCAAAATTCAACTTTGTTTGAAGAGATAAATGAAATTAAAGATTACTTAAATATTCTTTTTGAAAATCTGGATAATGGCATTCTGACGATTGACAAGAATGGAATAATAAAAACGGTCAATACGCGATTTTGTGAGATAATAGGCACTAGTCAAGAATATCTGATTGGGAAAAATTATAAAGATTTAGATCATAGATATTTTTCGTTTTTGGATAATAGCGAATATACTTTTAGATCGGGAGAGAAATTCGAAAAACAAAGTATAGAGAGTCTGGACTTGAACAATGAAAAATTGGTTTTCAATTTTAGCGCCTTACCAATGAATAATAAGAAAGGTAAAAAAATAGCTGTCATTAATGTTATTCAAGATGTAACTTCTGAGGAAAGAGTGAGAGATAACTTAAATAAATACCTTCCCCAACATGTAATAAATGAAATCATAAGTAAAGATGATTTATCTGTTTTTAACGGAAAGTATAGAACATGTTCTATACTCTTCAGTGATATTAGAAATTTCACTTCATTGGCAGAAGAATTGGAAGCAATCAAAGTAGTCGCTTTTCTTAATGAATATTTTAATATAATGGTAGATTCAGTAACTCAAAATAACGGAGTCTTAGATAAGTTAATTGGAGATTCGGTAATGGCAACATTTGGTATTCCGTACAAAAGCGAAAGCGATGCTATCAATTCTATTAAGACTGCGATAGAAATGATTAATAATTTGGAATTGCTAAACAGTGCGAGAGATTTACCTTCTAAAGTTGAAATGGGCATTGGTATTGCCACAGGAGAAGTGATTTCTGGAAATATTGGCTCAAATAAAAGATTCGAACACACTGTAATTGGTGATTCTGTAAATTTAGCGGCAAGGCTGGAAGATCTTACTAAATACTATGGGCTTAAAATTATTTTTTGCGAGGATACATTTGAAAAAATTAAAGACAAGTTCATTTGCCGTGAAATAGACAGAATTAAAGTGAAAGGAAAACAAAAATCGGTATCGATTTACACAATTGTTAATGAGATTACTGCAACTCTTTCGAAAAGAGAAGAATTATTTCTACAACTGTATTCTGAAGGTATGATATTCTATAGAAAGGGGAATTTTAAAGAAGCTAGTAAATTCTTTGGAAGAGCTCATTTGTTTAATTCAGAAGATAATCCGTCTCAAATTTTAAATGCTAGATGCAAAGAATTTATGATGTCCCCGCCAGGAATAAACTGGACAGGAACTTGGGTTTTTTGAGTTGTACCACTTTTTGATTTAAACTATACCCTTAATTGAATACTATCGTTCTCAGTTTGTCAGTATTAAAGGCAGTTTTCCTTGTTTGTTAGTATCTATCTTTATAGAGTATCATTAACGTAAATTATAATTATAATGGAATCTAAAAAAGAAGCAAAATTAATAGATAGGATAGTACAAAAAGCTTGGAGTGATAATGCATTTAAACAGGAATTATTGAATAATCCTCTCGAAACAATAGAACGGTTAGCAGGAAGGAAAATCAATTTGCCAGAAGATAAATCTATTGCCGTGCAAGATCAAACGAACTCGTCAATAATCTACATTAATATTCCGGTTGAGCCTAATATGGATGATATGGAGTTAAATGAAGAGCAGTTAGAAATTGTAGCGGGCGGCGGCGTGATCCCTACACCTATTCTGCAATTAAATGATCCTTTTGATGGTCTTAATTGAGTTGAAAATTGAATGGTAATGTTAAGAATTAATATATTATCCCATCTGAAAAAAGAGAAGCGAAATTTACTTTTACTTCTCTTTTTATTTTTTATTTCAGTTTCATACATATCCTCGCAGAGTCCATCTGATCTTGAGAAGCACAGATACTTAGGGGATAGTTTATTTTTACTTAGTAAAGAAGAGACTAAAGTGGGAAACTTTTCAATTGCGTTTCAATCTGCCAAAAAATCTCTAGAATTATTTGAACAATTGGATGATAATAAGTCAATTGGTAATTGTTATAAGCAAATGGCAACTATTGATTACTATAGAGGGAATTTTTCGAAATCGCTCACAAATTTTGAAAGTGGAAAGTTTTTTTTTGAGAAAGCAAATTTCGTAGAAGGAGTTGCATCTACAATAAATAACAAAGGGGCAATTTATTATTATTTGGGTAATCTACCTCAAGCACTGGATCATTACCAAAAAGCAATTAAGCTACATGAAGGATTGGGTAATGATATGGCAATAGCTGGGACAACACAAAATATAGGTAATATTTATTTGCAGTTAGATGACCTTCAAAATGCAGAATTGTATTTTGAAAAGGCAAAAAATATTTATGAAAATGAGGGAGATGAAAAAGCCGTTTCATTGGTATTGAGCAGCTTAGGAAGTGTTTATATGAAGGAAATGGACTATGTAAGTGCTTTAAATACTCTAACTGTTTCATTAAATCTAGCTATAAAACTTAGTGAAAAACAGATTCAGACTGAATGCTATTATAACTTAGGGAAGTTGTTCGAAATTAAAGATATTCATCTTGATGCATTAAAAAATTATAATCAATCTCTTAAAATATCCCAAGAAACGAAAAATTACTTTCACGAAAGTTCCGCTCTCATTGCTATTGGCTCTCTTCAACTAAAACTAAAAAATAGACCTCAAGCTTTAGTGAATTGTAAATTGGGTTTAGATTTAGCAAAAAAGATAGAAGTTATTTCTGTTCAGGAAGAAGCGTGTAAATGCTTGTATAATTACTATAAGTCATTAAATCTAGCCAATAAAGCGTTAGAGTATATTGAAGAAATGCATTTTCTCAGAGATAGCCTAAACTTAAAGCAAACCGCGGATAATATGCTACACATGGAGTTCGAAAAGCAAATATTATTAGACAGTATTATTCAAGTAGAGAAAGACAGAAAAGTATTAACGGCATACAATGAGGTAATAAGCAGAAAACAAAAACAAAGAAATATTTTCATACTCACTAGTTTTTTTATTCTTCTTATCACGGGGGGTGTTTATAGTAGATTAAATTTTGTCAAGAAATCTAAGGCAATATTGCAAATTGAGAAAGACCGATCTGAACATTTATTATTAAATATATTGCCATTTGAAATAGCTGAAGAATTAAAAGAAAAAGGATTTGTGAATGCCCAAGATATTGAAACTGCAACAATATTATTTACTGATTTTAAGTCTTTTACTGAGACAGCAACATTACTGTCTCCCCAAGAATTAGTAGAAGAAATTAATGTGTACTTTAAAGCATTTGATGGAATAATAGAATTTTATAATATTGAAAAAATAAAGACAATTGGTGATGCTTATATGGCGGTAGGTGGGCTTCAATCGCAAGGTGCGACAGCAGCTAGGAATACAATTTTGGCAGCCTTAGCTATGCAAACTTTTGTTACTTCAAGAAAAGAAAAAAATAATATTTTGGGAAAACCAGCTTTTGAGATGCGTGTTGGAATTCATGTTGGACCTATTGTAGCTGGGATAGTAGGATTGAAAAAATTTCAATATGATGTATGGGGGGATACTGTAAATACGGCGAGCCGAATGGAAAGTAATAGTGCAGTAGGCAAGGTTAATATAAGTCATAGTACATATCAATTAGTAGAGCTAGACGAAGATTTTTTATTTGAATATCGAGGAAAAATAGAAGTTAAAGGCAAAGGCGGATTGAAAATGTACTTCGTGAGTTTGGATAATGATTAGTGATTTTCTATGAAAGAAATACCAACAATGAATTTTTAGAAATTTATAGAATTGTAATTTCGTTTCCATTTCGAATGAGTTTGATGTTGCGCTATTCAATATGCTGTGATTTAGTCTGAAGGAACTTGCTCAAATGAAAATGGTAAAAGTTGTAAATTATAAAATAGTGGTGTCCGAAAAAAATGACGAGATAAAAGTCCTAGTACAGAACGGCTGCGATTCGTAAAAAATGATAAATCCTTGCGCCCGACATTAAGCGTTATGAGCCAATTTATTGATACGCAGATCACAGCAAATTATCGAGTATCAGAAAGCTTAATTATTGACTATTTGGGGAAGAGGACGAGATGATTGGGTAGGTTTTTTATCATATAACTACTCCTGTATCTATTACTTCTCTATTTGTATCACTAAGCATATTACTTGGTATGTTACTCTGAATAGATTCTTTTATTTTTTCAATGAATCTGATTCTTGTTTCATTAGGAATAGAAAGCATGCTGATTTCTCGAACTCTTTTGTGTCCTTTTATTTCTTTGAGCATATCTTCTCTTTCTTCGCCAAGATGCATAGTAGAGAGTTCTGGAAGAAAGGTGATTCCTCCTTGGTATTCTACGATTCTACATAAGGCTTCTATACTATTTGATTCATAGGTGAATTTCTGAGATGTGCTTTTATCTTTAGAAAATCCGCAGATATTATTTACTTGATCTCTGAAGCAATTTCCCTCTTTTAGAAGCCATAGATCATCGGGTGATATTGCATCTACATCAATCAGGTCTTCTTTCGATAATGGGTGATTATCAGATATGAAAAGTTGGAATGATTCATAGAATAATGGTTGGATATCAAACTTCCGACTGGTTACTATCGGTGTGGCTACGATACCGAGTTGAATATCACCACTAGTGACTCCTTCTATTATTTGTTCGGTTATTGTCTCCTTTATTGTTACACGCAGAAGAGGATATTTCTCATTGATGTCGTTTATAAATAATGGCACTAAGTATGGAGCTAATGTAGGAATTATTCCTACAACAATCTCCCCCGCAAAATCTTCTTTAAGAGATTGGGCGAATGATTCTAGTTGCGTGAATTGATTGACAACAGCTTGTGCTTTGCTTAAGAATTTCTGACCTTCGAAAGTAACAGATAGTGGTTTTTTTGACCTATCAAAAAGATAAATACCTAATGATGATTCGAGGTTTTTTATTTGGAGACTTAGAGCAGGTTGTGAAATACCTAAGTGCTTTGCTGCCTTACTATAGTTTCCGTATTTTTGCAGAGCAAGCGAATATTCTAATTGAGACTTCGTCATTATAAGTAAATATTATGTAAGGTGTAAAAATATAAATAATACTTATACTACTTTAGAGGCTTATAAAAAGGTGTGTAGAACATATTGCACAAAAATCTAGATTAACAGCTAGTTGTCAACATCGAGAAGCGGTTAGGCGGTTCAAGCGATTTGGCGATTCAAGCAGAAAGCTCTTCTGAAGATCTATAGTTTTTTCTTTCACAAAAGTGCAATATGTTCTACACACTATAAAAAGGATAAGAGATATGGCAGGTATTCATGATTGTATAAAAACAGCTGATGTAAATAAGCTTAAAGGAGTAATTGAAGAATTTCCAAAATCGATCAATGACAAAGATGAAAGAGGATTTCCGGCTATCGTATTAGCTACCTATGGTCAACAAGTTGAGATTACAAAATTGCTTATTGATGCTGGAGTAGATATTGATCAACAAGATCGTGCTGGAAACACAGCACTGATGGGTGTCACTTATAAAGGCAATGATGAAATAGTACAACTGTTAATCGAAGCTGGAGCGAATGTTAATGCAACAAACTTTAGTAAAGCTACACCACTCATCTACGCCGCTACATTCGGACAACATACAATAGCTAAGTTGCTCTTAGCAAATGGTGCGGATACAACGGCCAAAGACGGCAATGGTAATTCAGCAATTGAAAATGCAAGATTGAAGGAAGATAAAGAAATGGAAGAACTATTGACTGTGTAATAAAAGGTATGTGTTGGATGTAAGTTATGTCAAATTACCCCTTTCTAAATTTGTTTAAAAATTTATCAACTCGAAAATTCACCAACTAATCCATCTAAACCTTAGATAGCTTATGAAATCGATAGATTAATAGAGAAGCCGATATGAATAAGCCTATCAGGAGACCAAGCCATACTCCAGTTGCGCCCATGCCCCAGTGTAACGCAGCAAAATAACTGATAGGGATTCCAAAAACATAATAAGAAAAGAATGTAATGAGCGTTGGTGTTTTTACATCTTGAATTCCTCGCAAAGCTGCTAGTGCTGCTACCTGAAGACCATCAGGAATCTGAAATATGGCGGCATATATCAATAAGGTAGATGCTATTCCTATCACAACTTCGTCATCTATATAGATTAACGGCATATAGTGCCTAAGAGCGACAAACAAAATACTAAATATACCCATGATCAATGTTATTTGCAGGAATGCTGATATCCCTGCATCTCTTAATGCTGAATAGTTCTTTTTGCCCAGTTGGTTCCCAACTCGGATCGTAGATGCCATAGCCAATCCACTGCAGATCATAAACGTAATAGAGGATAGATTAATAGCGATCTGATGTGCGGCCTGAGCATTACTACTTACCATACCCATGATAAGTGCCGCTCCTGAAAATGCTGATATTTCGAAAAACATTTGAAGTGAGGTGGGTATTCCAAGGTTAAATATCTTCCCGAACATATGATTTTGATATTTGCTAAAATCACATTCTTTGATGTATTTCCATAGATCTTTCCAATTGAACAATATTGCGATTAAGATAATAAGCATTGAGATACGAGCTACAAGACTCGACAGTGCCGCTCCATCCACTCCAAGTGCTGGCATACCGAATTTACCATAGATAAATATATAATTAAGAATGATGTTGATCACATTTCCAATGATCATAGCTATCATAGGTGGCATGGTCTCCGACATACCATCCGCATAAGATCGGAATGTAAGGAAGATCATCATAGGAATCATAGCCCATGCAGAATAATAGATGTATCCTCTGGCGATTTCAACTACCTCTGGGTCTTGGCCTAACAGATGAAGAAAGGGTAAAATAAGTATCATCACAGCGCAGGATATAATACCGATGCCGATATTGACCACAAGGCTATGTTTGAAGTATTGGGATATTTTTTTCTTTTCTCCGGCTCCATCAGCTTCAGATACAAGTGGAGGCAATGCAAATGCAATACCCATCCCAATAACAATAGGCACGGCAATAAGTGCGACAGCAAAAGACACTGCAGCTAATGAGATAGCACCAAGTTTCCCTACCATGATATTATCAGCGAGATAGACCGTAATTTGTCCCAACTGACCCGCCATTATGGGCAGTGCTAGTTTTAGATTAAGTCTAAAGTCTTCCTTGTATTTATTTAGGATATTCATTTCGTGATGCAAGATATAGATTTACCAAACAGCTTGTTGATTTGAATCGTTGGAATCGCAGAATCGGCATATTATTATTATGAATCGAATTGCAGCAAAGCTAGAGTCATGATCCATGTTCTCCATTGGAGGGCACAGAGGAAATATCCAGCAGATCCGTAAGCCTAAGGTCTTGTAGTGTATTTCAATAAAAATACACGGGAGATCGAAAGGAGAATTAAAGAGAAGGAGGTTGTCGTGAGCTTAGAATTCATTTTATTAATGCTAACTGTCTCTCCTTACATTTGATAATTTCCTTATCGTATAATAGAGAGTGGTGGATGTTTATAAATTCAACTTCTTGTCTCTCAAAAGAGGGGAGAATACTTCAGGGTTCAGGCATGGTTATTCTATTTATAGAGAAAGAGGCTCCAATTGATAGCGAATTAAGTTGGATTTGCTGCCTGGTATTACATCGTATGTATTTGTAATCTCTAGGTGCAAAGAATACTACTATAGAAGAGGCTAATATCAAGAATAAGTTAGATCAAAGCCCACTAGCTTTTGATCCATATTAGATCGATATTCTTCATACAGTTAACAAAAAAGAGTTAGTCGAACCAAATCGACTAACTCTTATATATCTAAGAACTGGAGTAATATAACTGCCAGTAGATTTTACTTAAACGTGATAGGCATTTCAGCTCTAGTCGTATCCCAACCAATAACCATATGTACCAATTTATCTGATTTCTTCTCGAATATGATTGCTAGATTCTCTAGTACTTCTTTTGGATCTGAAGATAGTCCGATATTAGTCCTTCCTACATCTTTAGATTCATCTCTATTTGCAGAACCCCAAGCTGGAAGATCTTTAGAGAATATCATATCCCATGAACCATCTTTGATTTCAGCGTATAGAGCATATCGTCCTTTTTTAAGATCGAGGTTACCCACTTTTACATCTTCGAAGAATGTGATTTCAGTTGATTGATTGGCTCCTACTCTCCAGATATTTCCAGTTTTCAAAAGTTCACCGAATACTTTTCTTCCTTTTTTGTAAGGTCTACTGTATACGACTTGTACTTTAGGTGTCATTTTTGCTTCGTTCCCTTCTAGGTAGTTTGTGTATGCAGACTTACCTGGATAGTGTGCCATATCCATAGGACTTAGGTCAGCACCAGAGAAGATTACAGGATTGAAAGCGATAGGAACTTCTACTCTTGTTTTATCCCACTGGATAGACATATGCGCTGTCTGTTCATCCATTTCACGGAATGCGATTGACAATGCTTCTAATGACTCAGCATCAGTCGTCACAGGAACTTTTATAGATGCTACCGTTTTTGATAGATCTCTTTTTTCTGCACCCCAAATTCCTCTTTGAGAAGAGAAACTAACTGTCCATTCTTTCATAGTAGGTGTTGCGAATACAGTATAAGTGCCGGGGTTTATAGTAGTTCCACCGATTCCTACTGACTGATAGAATGTGATCTCAGTTGCTTCGTTAGCACCCAATCTCCACTCTGATCCAAAAGGAACTAGCTTACCGAATATTTCTCTATCTTTTTTCATAGGTCTGCTATAGATTACTTTCACTTTTGGAGATACAGTTCTATCCTCCCCAGTAAGGTAGTTTCTCCACGCAGCTTCAGCTGGATAGTATTCAGCATCCATATTTGATGGATCTACTTTTGGCCATTTTGATTCTTGAGCCATAGCAAGGCTTACTGTCAGTATCGTAAATAATAATGTAATGATGTTTTTCATTCTTTGAAGTTTGATTGTTTTCGAATATGTAAAGAGATACTTATTAAGGTTATCTCTTTAATAGGAAACGAAGGTAATAAATGTTAACGGCGAAGTGATGACGGGACTAGGACAATTTATCAATCGGGGAAATAGGGTCGTCTTATCCGGGCTAGTCATAACGAATAGAAAAAATCATAAACTAAAACAATGACAATATTTGCATTGAAAAAATGTCTAGAAAATATTTTTTCATTTTTTTTATAAACTGAACGAAGGATTTTTTTTATCGCTTTGTCTAACTACTGAAATGAATTTTAAAATAAAAAATAATACATGAGATATTTAACTTTTTCAATTTTACTCCTTTTGGGAGCATTTACAACGATTACATCTTGTAAGGATGACGATTGTACAGAAATCACGTGGTATGAAGATGCAGATAATGATGGACTAGGTAACCCTGATGTTACGCTATCATCATGTGAACAGCCAAGCGGATATGTAGCGGATGATACAGATACTAACGATGATGGAGTTGTAGCTACAGGGGGAACACCAGTTTCAGCGTTCGACGAATTTAATCCTGATGCAGTGACAGTATCTTTTGATGGGGATGATATCACAATCGTTTCTAACGCGTTGCCTAATCATACATCTCCATATTGGAGTGAAGATAATAGTTTATACATTGATGCAGTAGTGGCTAATATAGATCAGATGTCACCTGGCAAAATAGGAGAAGGAAGTTACACTGTAACAGTACCAGCTTCACCAGAAAAAGCTTCTAGTTCTTCAGCTACAGGTTTGGGAGCAATAGGTATTTCTGTAACAGGAGTGCCGATCTTTAATGATGAGGAAGGACCAAATATTTCATTGTCAGAGAATGTAGCTTCAGGTTTCGATTATGCTGGAGGACACATGGGACCGACTGGATATCATTATCACTTAGAGTCAGCGGATGTGGAAGCAAACACAACACTGTCATTCGATGATGAAAAGCTTGTTGGAATATTATCAGATGGATTTTTACTTTATGGTAGAAAATGTAATGCAACTGATGATTACCCTACAGATTTAGATGAGTCAGGTGGGCATACACATACTACTCAGCATGGTGATGATGCATTTTACCACTATCACATCATTAATGAGTTCTATGTAGGATCATATATTATATTGTTTGGTGGCGATTTACAAGGCACACCGAATGGAATAATGTAATCGGAACATACCTTATACCTTAAGTCGCCATCGTTCTTTATGAAGTTGGCGACTTTTTTAATTTTACAATAGTTACTATGTATCGTATTTTTACATTATTGATATTATGTATTTCTTTTTTCGAGTGTACGAATGAAGCAAAAGTGAAAGCTCTTGATCATTCCACAGTTGATTTAGAAAAGCTAGATATTCCTATTGATTCTGTTGATATCAGGGATGTTTTTTATAATAATAATAGCTCCAAATGGAACAAGGATGAAAAGCCTTTTTCTGGATTTATAATCAGCCGTAATCATGATCAATCATTGAAAACAGTATTTGGTGTTTTGGAAGGGAAAAAACAAAATACATCAGTAGAGTACTTTCCTGATGGTAGTTTAAAATTCAGCACGGACTATTATAATGGAAGAATACATGGTGAGAAAAAATCATGGTCAATTGATACTCCTCATATTTTAATTTCTTCTCTAAATTACTTTCAAGGTAAGCCGCATGGTGAACAAAAACAATGGTACCCAACAGGAGAAATTTTTAAAATAATGAACCTTGACATGGGGAAAGAATCGGGTATGCAGCAAGCATTTCGTAAAAACGGAGACTTGTTTGCTAATTATGAAGCCAGAGAAGGAAGAATATTTGGATTGAAAAAGACCGCTCTTTGTTTTGGATTAGAAGACGAAAATATCATAGATTAATATACCAAAGATGAAAACTAACTTTTTACTTATTTTATTTATAGCCGTATTTTGTTCTTGTAAGAATAATTCTAAAACTAATGGAAGTAGGGTAGATGCATTGCCGTATTATAGCGAAGCTACTTTTACACCCCATTGGATTGATCCTACAGACAAGATTCTGGATACTTTTCATCGTATTTCTTCATTCAATCTTATCAATCAAGAAGGAGAGACTGTTACCGAAAAAACCTTTGAGAATAAGATTTACGTGGTGGACTTCTTTTTTACCATATGTCCAGGGATCTGTCCAAAAATGATGGATAACATGGGGATATTGCAAGATTCATTTATTAATGATGATGAGGTGCTCCTATTATCTCATTCGGTTACTCCAGAACGGGATTCTGTTTCTGTGCTAAAAGAATATGCAGATGAACGAGGTATCGATTCTAAGAAATGGCATATCACTACAGGGACACAAGAAGAGATTTATACACTGGGTAGAAAAGATTATTTTGTTGAAGAAGACCTAGGTATAGAAAAAGATATAGATGAGTTTCTACATACCGAGAACTTCGTCCTTATTGATCACAATAGGCACATCAGAGGAATCTACAATGGGTTAAATAAAGCGTCTGTTCGACAATTGATCTTGGATGTGAAGGCGTTGAAGAAAAAGAGTTGATAGTGGTTTGTGGATTTTTAGTAGGATTGATTAATGTTTTTTATTCGAATATTGTTACTTGTATTTAATGTCAAATTTAAATGTACATAATTGCATTTCTTTTTCCTTTTTGCCCTTCTTAGGTGGGAAAGTGGCAAATTGTTTGAAGCTAATGACATTGCCTAATTGATCAAAAATATACTCAATTCTTCCCTTTTGGTCCTTATCATTCTGTTTTATTTCTAGAGTTAGATTATTATCGATTGGTTTTACCTTTTGTTTTATAAAAGTATATTCTCTAGTTTTTGAGCGCCTTTTATTAGGTTTTTTCGTTGTCTTAAACACCAAATTTTTATCTATATCATATTTAAATATTTCTTTAGTTCCTGGCGGTTGAGACTTAGTCCATTTTGATTGTACTATTTTATATACAAGGGTGTCCACATTATTCTGATCATTATAACTGTACAATGTTTTTTCAATAATTGAATCAGTCTCATTTTTTATTACGTGTTCCTTTATATTCTCGTTGTTGTCGTAATAATAATAATGGTTTAATTCTTCTTCTATTTCTGCGGTAGATATGTTGTAGTTTTTCTCTACTTTTTTAGCAAATAACTTTGAAGAATCACTTTCTAGATAGATCACTTCTTTTTGCAACCGATTTCTAAAGTATTGGGTCATCTTTTTTTTTCGCCCCAAAGCGTCTATCTCATAGATTGTTTTTACAGTATCATTACAAACAAAATTATCAACCCTATACTCGACTAGTTCAAAAATGTTTAGCGAGTCTTTGAAGTTTATTGGTTCATTGACCAGTATTTGTGCGTGAGTGAAAACTAGAGACCCCAGACAAAGGGAAATAATAATAAGTGTTTTATGCATTGTAATTGAGTTTAGATGCTACAAAGTTAATATATCTATTTAGTTATTTTCTATAGCTGACTATTGAACCCATACCCCCCGTTCATCTCATTTATTTGTTCTAAATTAGATCTCTACATAATTTAAAGTCTTTACATACAGGGATTCACGTCTACACGTGAATCATTTTGATCAAATTTTATTTAATTTGATCTTTTATATTTCGATTAGTAATATGCTGATATTGAGATCCCAAGAATGAACAATAAAACCACAACCATGAAAAATATTATCCGTTTCTGCAGTTTGTTTTTCTTATTGACATTAGTTTCCGATAACCTCATTGCCCAAGATATTCAAGCGATCATTGATGCGCAAGAGATAGATACAATGTTGTTTTCTGGTCCGAAAGACAATAGAATTAATTGGGTAATCCAGAATAGAGGGAATTCATTTGAAAATAAAGAAGCATTTACCACAGCATATAGAGATGACTTACTTCAGGCATTCGATAATAATGGACCGCTAGCACAAGCTCCATATGCACAGTATCGTAACTTCTTTAATCTATATAGTTCTTGGTGGCCAGAAGCGTTGGATGATAACTCTGGTTGGAGTTGGGATATATTAAAGCAAACGAGAGATGCATTCTTTTTGCCATGGGCCAATGATCGAACAGGATGGATAACTTGGTTTTCTTCTACAGCTGGTGGAGGCGGTGGCGGTGCCGGACTAGATAGAGAAAGACGAGTAGGGGACGGTAAGATGTTCGGTATGGGATATGAGACGTTTTTGCATGAGTTTGGCCACACTATGCCAGGGCTGCTAGACGAGTATTCGTCTGATGCGAGTTGGTCAGGAGGACAATGCTGGGAGACGGGTAACACCTCAGGGCAATTGACAAGAGATGAGATTCCATGGAGAAGATGGATAGAAGAAGATACTCCGATACCTACTCCATATACAGCGGAATATTTAGATAAGTTCGGTGCATTCGAAGGTGCAATGACCAATTACTTCAACTGTCATAGACCAACAGCAAGATCATGTTTCATGGGAGCTGGAGGATTTGGAGAAGACTATGGACTAGATCTATGTTCTGTTTGTAAACAGAGAGTGATTTGTTTTATATATCAATATGTGGATGTAATCGAAAATGCCTTTCCAGTAGAGCCAGAAATCAATATTGAAGGAGACGAAACGATTACATTTTCAGTAGAAGTAGTGAAGCCAGAACCTAATACTCAATCTACAGCGTGGATACTTAACGGTAAGACCATCGCAGAGGATACAGAAAGTATAACACTCTCATTTGAAGCTTGCGAATCCTATGAACTAAAATATACGGTCTTAGATGAAAATCCAATGGTCAAGTACGACCCTAAATTTGAAGATATCTATCCAAGGCCTTACCAAGAGCATGTTTGGTTGATCAATAATTCGAATGCAACAGGAACTCAGTTGTCAAGTAATGAGACGGTGATAAGCTCTGATTGTACAGCGGATGATACTGGGGAGATCATATTTGACCTGTCAGGGGGAGAGAGTCCATATACAATTCATATGAATGGGGATGAACTGGCAAATCCAATAACAGGATTATCCGCTGGTATGTATGAATTTGATATTGTAGATGCGAATGGGTGTGCCATTACGAAATCGATTTCCGTTGAGGGTGAAGCCTTATTAAGTCCCACGATCTGCTCTGCTATAGATACCGATGGATGGAAACTTGTAGTAGAAAACAAAAACTATGACGCTACCCAATTAAGTTATCTATGGTCAGAAGGAAGTACCACTCAGACAATAGCAATCTCCCAAAGTGGCACTTATGAAGTGACCGTTACCAATGATCAAGGTTGCAGTGCTATCGATGTTATTGAGGTGTTTTTTGATAGTGAAAACTTGGAAGTATTTGAGACCGTGATTCCTAGTGGATTGGACGCGGCGACAGGTCGAATTTATCTTGATATTAATGGAGGGCGAGCGCCATATGATGTAACCTGGGAAGAACAAAAAAGTATAGAGTTGACAGATACCAATACGGATAACATCATCAGCAGTGGTACAACATGGGGACATCTACCTGAGTATGCGTTTGACAATGATGCTGGCGAGAAATGGTTGCATGCAGTTAGCGAAAATGCGTTCGTAGGATATGTGTTTGATGCGCCTACAGTCGTATCTCGGTACAAAGTAACATCGGCGGATGATGTGCCAGAACGTGATCCTAAAAACTGGGAACTGCAAGCTTCCGTAGATGGATTAGCTTGGACTACATTAGATGCCGTTAGTGATAATGTATTCGCGCAAAGATTTCAAGAAAAGACATTCTTAATAGACGCTCCTGCAGAATATTCTTACTATAGATATTTTGTATTAGATAACTATGGAGACATTGCCACTCAGATCGGAGAACTCGAATTTATAGGAGTAAATACAGATGGTGGATATGAAGGGAATAGTGAAAATGATGGTTTAGTGGCAAGGTCATCATTGGAGTCAGGAATTTACAAATACACGGTCAAAGATCAGAATGGATCAGTTGTATCCAATATCATTAATCTTGGATTAGTAACGTCATCCCTCTATCCGAATCTTAATGTCATCACAAATGAAAGTTGTGATGTAATGGTAGAGAACCCTTCAATGGAATTCGACTATTTTTGGTTTGGAGATAAGAATTTGACTGATTTTATCGCTACAGGCGAATCATTCAGACCTGCGACTTCGGGTAATTATTATGTTGCGGCAATCGATAAAAGCAATAACGCAATGAGTGAAAACATAAAAGGTTTCGCTATCAATATTGCAATTACGCCAGAGATAGATACAATCCCCAATGACGGATTTACAGTAGTGGATCCGCAGAATGATATGGAATATTATTGGTATGAAAACGAATCATGTGGTGCTCCACTTAATATAGGTACTTCATTCTTTCCGGAAGATCTTGGGACGTATTATGTTACTGCCCAGAATGTGAGCACTTCTGCTGATCCGATAGATCCGCTTGCTGTAGATGGGATGTTGATCAGAATGGATGCTTCGGACATTAATGGGGATGGTGTCACAGATCAAGGTGTCCCAAATGGAGAGGGATATGACTGGCTATTTACACCTAATAATGGAATGACAGATGATGGATGGTTTGCTTACCGATCCGCATATCAAAACGGATTGGGCGTAGCTGATTTTGGAACGATTTGGTATCAAGGAATTGATGATCCGATCGGTGGTTATCAGACGATTATTCTAGCCTATGAAGAAAATCCTATATCGTTTCCAGAGAGAGCCCCTTTTGCATCTTTGTCAAATGACATACCAAAGCATGAGGACGGTTCTCAAATCTATAGTAATAATACACCCGCTAGAACACTAGATGGAAGAACCTATGTCAATGGTCAAGAAATAGATCCTCTAACTACTCCAAACGAAATGGAATTCATGATTCTAGCCACAGCAATGACGGAGCCCGCTCCCAATGCTCTACGATTTACAGATACACAATGGGAAGGTAAGATTGGAGAATTAATACTTTACGATAGAGCACTGACGGATAGCGAGATAAAAGGAATCTCATCATACTTGAGTACTAAATGGCTAAGTATCGGAGATCTTCAAAGTGAACGAGCATCCTTCACTTATTCGGAGACGGTTGCGACGCAAGAGATCGCGGATGATTCGAGACCTTTCCTATATCCTAACCCTACGGATGATTTCGTCCAGTTGTCTAACCTTAATCCAGGAAGTAGCGTGGATGTATATGCTCAAGATGGGAGGATCATACACACCGAGGTTGTTACTTCATCTGATGCTAAGATTAATGTAAGCCAGTTAGTTTCGGGATTATATTTTGTCCGTATTTATGATGAGGCATCTGATAGGATGTATATGGAGAGGTTTGTGAGGAGATAGGGTAGAGTGGTGATATAGGATCAAGATGAAAACCTTGTGGGGAACTCTTACAAATGAAATAAATTTATACATTGTGAAATGGATAAAAATTTATTGAGATTGTTTTTTCCAGCTGGGTTGTTGGACTATTTTGAAGTGGTATCATATACAGAAAGAGAACAAGAGTTGATATTTCTACTTGAAGAGATGAATATACCTCCTGATGGTTTTGTTTCTAATGAACTAGAGTCTAAAGGATTTTACGAAGGAGGCCAAATAACAGATTTTCCATTACAAGGCAAAAAGTGCTTATCCCAAATTAGACGTAGAAAATGGATGGTAAAAGCGGACAATCGAGTGATTACTCGGGATTGGAATGTTGTTGCTACAGGAACAAAAATGACGAAGAAATTCGCGACTTTTTTAAAAGAACTTAATAGATAATACACCAGTTAGCTGCAAACTACTGGGAAGCTTATTTGGTGTTGACGGGAAACAACTACAGGCTCAATATTATACTCATCTAAGTGGTTATCAAGAATGGGAACAGTTGGAGCATTCTGAAAAATGGCTACTATTTCAAGAGAATATTGGTACGCATTTAAGTATGGATGAAACAAGCCTGTCTAGAGGTGAGCTCTATACCATTGTCACCATTAAAGATGCAAAAGGCAGGAAAGGTGCGATTCTTGCTATGGTCAAAGGGGCTGTAAGTAATAATGTTATTTCAGTCCAACATAGGCTACCAGAGGGTATTCGAGATAAGGTAGCAGAAATAACAATAGACTAGCTTCTACAATGAAGTTGATTGCAAGAAGGAGTTTTCCAAAGGCGATAATAGTCTCTGATCGATTTCATGTACAAAAACTAGCATCTGATGCTGTACAAGAACAAAGAATAAAATACAGGTGGGAAGCAATAGAACAAGAAAACCAAGAGAGGCAAATAGCAAAGGAAACAGATCAAAGTTTTAAGCCGCACATTCTCGAAAATAGTGGCACATCAAAGCAACTCCTAGCACGCAGTAGATACTTATTATTTAAAAGCCCTGCAAACTGGACTAGTATTCAAAACCATAGAGCTGAAATCTTATTTGACAGATACCTTCTTCTAAAATCAGCTTATGAATTAAGCCAGAAATTAGTGGACGTATTCAATAGAAAAACAACGAAAGAGATAGCATATAAGAAACTAGCATTATGGTATAATGCAGTAGAAAATGCAGGATTTAAGTCTTTTAATGTTATCGCCAATACAACCAAACAGAATTACAACCAGATATTAAATTACTTCAACAACAGAAGTACCAATGCTTCAGCTGAATCTTTTAATACAAAAGTAAAAGCGCTAAGAAGACAATTTAGAGGTGTTAGTAATACTTCTTTCTTCCTTTACAGATTAGCTATGATTTATGCCTAGCCCACAAGGTTTTCGTCCTGATCCGTTTAATATTGACTTGAATTGACTCATGATTTATTGATGCTTAGATGTACTAATTATTGTAGTATTTATGGATGCTACACATAATCAAAGATACGTATTTGGGCATCAATGCAATTTAGACGGAAAACTACTTTGGTGAAAGTCGATCTAAAAATTATTTGACTCTTCTTCATTTTTCAATGACAATCATAAATTGTAAGTTTTGAAACACTTCAATAATCATGAATTTTCATCATTAAATGTCATGTTCTAGGAATGATCAAAGTTTACCAAATTTTATCAATAACTAAATTGGTGTTTCGGTTGTTTTTCGATTGTAAAAGGATGAAATTTAGCTGCCATTTCTTCTAATGTGATTTACTTTTCTGCCATTAATTGGTATAAATAATATTTTTCCCAATCCGAATAGTTTCTTTGAGAGGATTGGTACTTCGACAATTCGATACTTATTTTTGATGTTTTATCCACTTTTGATCCAATCTGTTTAGAAAGCTCTATTGCCTCATTTGCACACGGAGCATTTGGGGATATAGATAACAATATAGGAATAGCTCTCTTCATCTGAAAAGTAACACCAGAATTGATCATAACGCTCGCTTTTTGGATTTTTTCAGAACAAGAATAATCAGATTGCGCTTTTAATGTTTTACTCATAAGTGTTTTTGCTTTTGGGGAGCAATTACTCTTATTAAGATTGATAAGAATTTCCAAGGACTTATGGAAATCATTCTCTGCATTCAATTTTTCTACAGCTTCGATATACTTATCGCAATTTTCTTTGAATACCTTATCTATAAAAGCGTTGATGAAGTCATTTAATTTTTGCTGTGCATCTATATCTAAAGTGAAGGCATCAACTAGTGCTTCAGTTAGCTTGGCATTATCAGAAGCATTTACCTTTTGTTTGAAAATGAATACATCTTTTTCTTTTGTCTTTTTATCAGTGACATGAAATTCAATTTGAGGTTCCCCAGTAGCTTTTATATCCATACCTTCTATCAAGTGTGCTTTACCAATGTTTATAGTAGGTTTAATTTGAAAAGAACTTCTGTGTGTAATCACAAAATTTTCTGAAAAGCTTTCTCTAATAATTGTATTTAGTGACCGTGTAGCTTTGTAGCTATCTTTAGATTTTGCAGGCAATACCTTTATTGCGTACGAATCGCTGTCAAATTGACTAATTAATGGAGAAGAAATTGAACAAAATAAGAAGAAAATTATAAACCTCATGAGTAATTTATTTTAACGTGAATATGATATTTGCACCTACTACTGTTCTACTAGATTCTATTCCTTTACCAGATAGAAATTTTTTAAATTTTGCAGCAAATTTTGATATTCTATATGATCTTCCTCTATCATCTTTCAACGGAAGTTTTATAATATCAAAAATCATTTTAGTATCTGTTACACCTTGAAGATGATAATAGTTTTTGAAGCTATTATTTTGCATCCAGTCTTCTATTAGGTCTGATAGGAGGTCCCCTGAATCGTCCACCTCAGTGTCAAAATCATAATCAGCCCCATCTACTAGACCAATAGTTATAGATGCTGTTTTACCATTTTCAACAATGTCAGCAAATTTTGATTGCATTGTATTTAATAGATTGTCTATCTCTTTTTCCACAGCTTTTTCAGTAAGTTTTTCAAAATTCTGAGTATTAAACTTAGGCGATGTAGCTACTTTGTTGGCTAGAGATTCTCCTGTAGCAGCATCGAAAGCTGTTAATATTACAGTTACACTGCTACCTGATCTAGCATAATTTTTATTAGCTTCTACTTCTACATAGATATCGGCACCAGAAAGGGAGATTACATCGTTTTTAATACTTGTTTGTTGATCTTCAGTCATCGCCTCATTGTTGTTTAGTTGTTTGAGTTTCGCTCTGAAATCAATTGTGTTTACTCCTCGCTCATCAAATGCCTCTTTGACTTTTGTTATTGCTATTCTTAGCAGTTCATTACTTTCGAAGTTTTTCCTAAGACTTTTGCCCTCTGGAGTGAATGGTATAGCCATGATTGTAGGCTGGATTGATGTTGGTTTGTCATCTTGCGAATTCGCTGTGCTAGACGCAAAAACAAATAACATTATTAAAAGTATACTGAAGTTGTATTTCATTTTCATATTTAATCATTAATTCTCCGATGCTTGCGTCGGGGTGATAAGAAGATGTTTTTGGAAAATCTTTTGGCTTAATAGCCAAAAGATTTTATTATTCCGGTTTTATTAAGGTGCTTTCTTAAATTGTTCAAGTCCACTTGGATTTGGATGGTAATAAAGTGTACTCCACCGTTATTGTAATTATCTACGATATTAGAAGACATCACATAGTTTTCAAATCCACGATTGATTATAAAATCTTCATAAAAATTTGGGTGTTGTCTATTTACTTGTCCTTCGTTATCTATTATGGCACGTTCTTGATTGCTGTCTGGAATACCTTTATATAATAGGTTCTCGATTGCATTTCGTTCTGCAAATGCCGCTGCCTTTCCAGCTGTTTCAGCTCGAGCTTCACTGGTAAGATGAATCGTCATCCTATCGTGTTTTACACTTTTCACCAAGCCTGTCCTTTGGTACTGCATGTTAAGTTTTGGGCTACAAGAAATGCCTAAGCACACAAGCATTGCAATTATAATTGCTGAGTATTTCATAAGAATTGATTTTTTAATTAGTCTCGTTTAATTGAATACATAAATTCAATTTTTTGATTATCCGTCATCGCTTTATAAAAAGGCTTTCTTCCTTTTTTATTTATTTTTAATTCACCTATACAAGCATTGTGTTTGTCAGCACTTACATAGCCATGACCAATATAGTTTTTACGCTCATATATTTCGCCGCCAACCTCTTCCTTTGTCACTACGAGGATATCTAATTTTTCACGAGCTGCAAATCCAATAGGATGAAAAAGACGAATTTTAGTCACTTTATCTTTTTTCTGTTTTGTAGGTTCTAAAAACTCAATTGGTGTATCACTAATTTTCATCAATGCCATATTCAGAGCTTGAGCTGTAGTGTAACCCGAAAAGAACCAGTTACGTTTACCTTCTTGCTTGTCGATTGCTACCAACTGGCCAGTAGCAATATCAGTAATGTTCACATTATTGTCAGCTATTGTTAAGAGGTATTGCGCCCCTATCATTTTGTCTTGAATGCTTCCTATATTGTAATCCATGAAACGCTCATCTTTATATTTATTCCTTAGGAATGCCATTTCGTTTTCAAATCCACGTTCTATTAATCTGATGATAGGCATCTTTAGAATCGTTTTTTCATATGCTTTTCTGCTTTTTGTTTTTGTATCTAGAGCTAAATTTAATTTTTCTCTTGTGTCACCTGATATACTGTATATAACATCTTTGTTCGTTACTCCAAACATATTATCATGTGCTTCTAGCTTTTTGGATAGTTTTTTACTTGACTGTATAAAAGTCTTATTAGCGGTTGCGATATCACCTTCTACTGAATTCACAGTTAGATAAGTAATATACTCGACAGTTTTTTTACCCGCTATAGTTGTTGGTGTGTAGATTTCTAGAAGGTCATCTTTTACCAATTTTGTGCGGCCTGTCATATCTACGGACACGGTTTTGTATTTACCGTCTTCTTTTTCATGTTTTTTGATTGGATAAATATCTCTTCCAGACATTTTTTTTATGGCGCTAGACACTGCACTTAGCTCAGCTTTTTTCTTGCCTTTTATATTATTCCGTTTTTTGATAATAGACTCCTTATAGTCTTTGTACATTTGATTAGAATAACGTGACCAATTCTTTTGTACATTAGAATATTTAGTTTTTCCGAAGTATTTTTTCACATCTATACTCACGGGTTTATCACTAATTGATGTTTTAGCTTTGATTTCATAATTAGTCAAGACAGTTTCGATTCCCCCTGTTGACACATCAATGCCTTTTAGATCGTAATAGATGTTATAGAAGATATTGAATGTTGCAGAAGTGGCTACACCATTGGTGTCTAATTTTGCTACTACTTCAGGTTTGTATTTATTTGATTTGGTGATTTGCTGAGTTATAAAGACAGCTTTTTCGCAAGGACGTTCAGGACGTTTTTCATTATCTAGATAAACTAAGTTTGAATTATTCCAATCGTAAATTACATAATTCTTTGGTAATTTAGTTTTTAGACTTTCGGTCAGAGCTTTATTTACATCTGAATCTTCTGCATCACTTCCATTACTTACATTTATTGCGACACCTAATTTTTGGGCACTAGTATAATTGCTACTAGCGAATGCCAATAGCAGTATTATATATAATTTGTTCATCCTGATTATTTTTTTTCGTTGATCAATCTACACTCTAATTTTATCCCATCCTCTAAAGCCTGGAATATTTCTTTTTTACCGTCTTCTACCTTTAGGATAGAGAAATTTTCGTCCTCAATTTGAGAAATATAACCTTTTCCAATCGCTGTTTTACGGATCTTAGTGATATCACCTATTTTCTCTTCAACAGACATGACGATCTCCATCTTGTATTTTAATTTGATACGTTGAGCGTATCCAGCAAGCACTAACAATTTTTTTACTTTATTTTTTGATTTTTCGAAAGCCCTTACTACTGGAAATCCTTTACCAAAGCAATCAGATGAAATTTCAAAGAGCATTATCGTAAGTTCTTGGTCCAAATTTTTTAACCCTTTTAGCCATCCAGAATCTAGTTTTCTTTCCTTGCTACACATAATTTCTTTTGTAGCAACATCGGTCATTTGTATGATTAGGCGTTTTGATTTATGATCATATATACTCTGACATATTATGTCCGCACCTTCGGCTTTGCCTTGCTCTACTATATAGCCATCTATGAAATCTTCTGACTTCTGCATTCTCATCTCCTTATTGACAAGTTGTTTGTTTTTCCTATCGATGATGGCGAAGTCTTTGTCATTAGAGAAGTAATTGATTATTTTTTCAGGTACAACGTTTATTGACGAAGTACCACCTTTGTTTTGCATACCATACACGGCAATTCGCTGTTGGGCTTCTACAGAGGTGTTTTGACAAATAAGGATAAAAAGTATAAACGCAAGAGTTGCGTGCAATTTGGTTTTCATATTAATTCAATTTGATGTAAAAATCAAATATATTGAATTTATGGTGTAGTTAATAATATTGCAAGAATTGAATAATCACTCAATAGATATATATAGTTCTCACTGTGGATCAAGTTGAATTTCTGGTGGGGACCTCATTTTATAAACCATATTCAGAATTGGATGGTGTTTTTTGATTGGATATAATTGTCCTTAGCTAGTTTAGGCTATTGGAGAATATTTTTAGATCAGAACACAAAAGTGTTTGAACCGACTTTAGGAGGTGAGTTTTTTGTGTTCCTAAAAATGTTTTTCAATAGTCGTTAAGAACTAGGTAAAGACTAGCGCTTTGCTTCTTTGTCGCAATGAGAAAGAAGAAAATCATGAGTTGAAACTCAAATCAAAACCACAAGTAGGTTAGTTTATTTAATGCTATCTTATCTACATTTGTAATCTTTAGGTGCAAAGTAATACTACTATTAAGAAGATGTTAATAACATGAATAAGTTAAATCAAACCCCACCTGGTTTTGATCTTGATCCCTCACTACAATTAGTGAGATGAGTATTACTGTCAAAAAAAAAGCCTAGTAAAATTAATTACTAGACTTTCTTTATGTAGCGTGAGGCGGGCTAATTACATTCCAGTATATTGGAGTTTTTAAAGTGTAGCGTGCGTATAGCGTGCGTATAGTGTGCGTTTTAGTATTAATTAATTCTTTGCCCTAACGAACTGGAGCCATAATGATTAAAAATTGGTTCGATCTGAGCTATTATTTTTTTTGATTCTGATA
>CALKXE010000134.1 GCA_938003955.1 uncultured Saprospiraceae bacterium
AAATGTATTTAACCCAAATAGTAATAACGGGAACAGTAAGTTTGTGGTTTATGGCAATGTGGAAGTAGAACGAGTTCTAAACCTGAAGGTATATGATAGATGGGGTAATCTCGTCTACTTCACCGAAACGATGGAACTCAATAATCCTTCTAGTGGATGGGATGGAACCTATAATGGACAGAATGTGGAACAGGGTGTATATGTATATCTTGTGGAGGTATTGCTGAAGAATGGATCAGTGGATGTTTATCATGGTGATTTGACGGTGATTAGGTAGAAAATTATTACTTGAGAATAGTTTTAGGTTAATTCCAATTTTGGATTGTTACTTAAATATTATTCTTTGTTTATTACTTTATAGAATATAAAAAGAATGGAATTAGCGGAACAGATAGTTTCTGCTAATTCCATTCTTTCGTTTGGGCTACTGACAATGTTCGCTTCTAGCATCAAATAATGCTAATTTTTTTAACCAATGACTGATGTTCATTTTGTATTTTGATAAAATAAATGCCTTTAGAGAATAAGCTGATATCTATAGTTGTCAGCTTTTGGTTAACTTCTTCTTGATAGACTATGTTTCCTGTTGATGTCAAAATTTGCAGTGTTCCATTAAACTGTTGTTGTGCTAACAGTTTAATGTGAATATTTTGTGATGCAGGATTTGGATAAACTTCCATATTATCTAAAAGTAAGTTTTGGCTTGAATTTATAACACTACAATTAGAATTTGAGATCACCCCTGCTTTAGAGGCCGTTAAGCCCATCAAAAATCTAGTCATTCTGTAATAAAATGATAAATGAAGTGTACTAACCCTATCATTTGAAGTGTGGTAAAAAGGAGATAATTCTGAAAATCCGGCGGCATCTGAAACCATAATCGCAGAAATACCTTGGTCCTAAAAGTTCTTATGATCGCTAAATTCTATGCCAGGGTTAACGATAGTTGGACTTAGCCCGATTTCGGAAATGTAAGTGTTTAAAACAGACACTGCATCATCTTTTAATGCTAGAGAATTACCTATGTTTTTTACATGAATTGATGCATCATTCATCTGATTAGAATCATAACCAATCATATCTAAATTGATGACTCCAAGGATATTAAGGTTATTGGCAACAGCTTGATTTACAAAATTTGCCGAACCTATTAAACCGCCTTCCTCTTCATCAAATAAGACATAGACAATCGTATTGTCAATGCAGTATTGTGATAGAACTCTAGCAATCTCTAGAATGGCAACGGTTCCCGTTGCATTATCATTTGCACAATAGTTAGCAACAGAATCATAATGTCCACAAATTATATAAATATCCTCAGGGTTAGTTTCTCCTGTTTGAGTAGCGATTACATTTGTTCCATTCGCACTATAATTACTCTTTGTGACGGTGAGATTACCATAACTATTAAATTTTTCTTTTATATAGTTTTCAGCGGTGCCATTTTGAGCGGCGGTTCTATTTAATATCGTGACAGTGTTTCCATCCACAGAGGTTGGAACCTCTCCTGTGAATTCATTTAGCATTACGTTTAAATTGGTAGAATCTATTTCAATAATTAATTCCGATAGGGATTGCGCCGAAATGAATACACAAAAGAATAGAAATAAAAAAGTATTAAAAAATTTCATTTCGTTTGATTTTGATCAAAAATAATAATTGTAATCTATTGCTGTACGTGAATTTAGAAAGCAAAAGTTAGGTCGGCCAGATTTAATTGATGACCCTTAATGATCGATAATAATTACAATTGTTTTATAATGACTTAATAATATAATTAGTTATCGAATAAATATAATGTCAAAAGGAGATTGATATGTTGGATCTATGTGTGCACATACGGGTATCTATTTCTCTACACATATTTTTCGTCTAAACGATATTGCGCTTTAGTTATAATTTCTCCAAATTGATTAAATGAGACGGGTGGTGGGCTGCGGACTATTGCATGTGAGGTGTGATTTTCAATACGAATCTTATTATTGCTAGAAATAATAATGATAATAATATAGTCTGGAAGAAGTGTAATTGCTTCTCTTGTTTTAGCATCATTTATATCAGCAATAAGAAAGATCAAATGAACACAGTTTTTTCTAATATTCGTTAGTACATCGTATACATTATCATAACATGCAAGTAAGTTAATATTTTGCATTTGGGATGAATATTTACGTAGTGCTTCTAAAGTGATTCTGCTATTTCCTATGATGACACTATTAATCATGATAAAATTTGTTTCCTGACATTTTGATAAAATATATGGTTATGAATTATTTATTTTGGAGCTATTAAGTATTATGATCCAATAAATAATCGATTAAAAAATCCTTGTGATATTTCTATCACAAGGATTCCTGTAAAGGTATTTTCAACTTGGGTTATTGGATCACAATTTTTTCAGTACTTAGAAAGCCCTCAGTACGATTTTGTATTTTGACTATGTATATTCCTGGATTATATTCAAATACTGGAATTTGAACGTTTTCGCTTCCTTTTGTTTGATTACTCCAAACTAGTTGGCCTGAGATATTGTAAGTATTTATATTGTATTCAGATTGTTCATTCATACCCTTAATAGATATATGGCGTCCCGCAAAATGAACAATACTAAGTGATTTTTCTTCTATCTCAGTAATTGCAGTTGGCAATTCATAGTTAGTAATAATACTATCTATCCATGTAGTATATTTCGGGACTAGTGTAAATATCCCAGGAAAATCTTCCGTTGTTATTTGCGATTCTCCACCTGATACAACACCTACTTGTTTGTATGTACCATTAGCTGTTTGGAATACAAGTGGCCCTCCACTATCTCCAGAGGCTGCACCGGCAGGAGTTGTTCCTGATAAATATCCTGCACAGATGTTTCCACCTTCATTTGCATCATATAGGGAGTTAGCAGCTGCCTGATATAGTGTAGCGCAGCTATCCGGAGAAAAGAATATAACCTCTGCTGTTTTTAAGGTATCTGAGGGCTGATCATCAACTTCACTTCTTCCCCAACCTAAGACTCTACCAGTTTCCAAGTGCCCATAAGATAATGAGTCAGAGAATGTTGCAATTTCTATTGGGGTAATTGTTGACGGTTCTTTTAGTCTAATTAATGAGATGTCAGGCCCGTTACCTCCTCCAAATATACCTGCATAGTCTTCGTGAGTAATTATTTCTTCCATATCGATCAATTCGGAAAAAGAGGCTAAAGATGAGCCATCATTTATTATTGAATTGATGATCACTCCGTCTATTAATGGAATACCAGGAAAGCCTAAATCATTTGTTATGCAATGGCCTGCGGTTAATACCCACTGTGGTGCTATGAGTGATGCACCGCATCCTGCTGTACCGTCATTCATATTTAGAGAAACCATCCACGGATAATCTCCAACCTCGGCATTGGTTCCTCCTACTACTCTCATTGTAGTATTGTTTTTGTCATTCTGCGCTATAAGTTGGATACTTGACAAAAGGATGGTAAAAAGTAAAATTTTCTTCATGTTTTTAGTTTTAATAATTTAATTAAAAATTTAATATCTATTTCTATTCTGTTTTTACAAAGGCTATACGGATTTCCAAAAATGGAAAGTTAGGTTTTGGCAAATTATTTTTGTTCGTTCCTATTTATTGTGATTATTGCTGCGAGCTTTAATTTTCCATCCTATTATTTGGAGGTTGTTTCTTAAATCAAAGAAATGTCAGAAGAACCTAACTTTTGCATAGTGCAGTTACGTATTAACTATGTATACCAAATAATTTCGTTTTAGTAGAGGAGAAAATGGTCATTGATGACAAGACAATACAAGGATGTGTTGCGGGTAAGGCACTTGCGCAAAGGGAATTGTATGTAGTATGTTATCCTGTGATGATGCCTGTTTGTATGCGGTATAGTAACTCTAGAGAAGATGCCGCTGAATTACTAAATATTGGATTTTACAAAATTTTGTCAATAATTGGGAAATTTGATTTAGGTAATAATTTTATCGCTTGGTCAAAACGAGTATTGATCAATTCAATCTTGGATGAACTAAGAAAGAATAAGAGGTACAATGAGAAGGTTCAATTAGTAGATAATTCCGAATTAAATTGGAGGGTAGAGAGTGTTCATGGGTGGTTTGATAATAAACTGATTTCCGTGGAAGATATATACAAATATGTGCAAGAATTACCGCCATTAACAGCTAGTATATTCAACCTTAAGGCCATTGATGGATATCAACACGCAGAAATATCACAAATGTTAAATATAAGTCTAAGTGCATCAAAATGGCATTATGTGAGTGCTAAGAGTCAATTGCAAAAAAAGATATTAGAAAAGATGAAAAGTGTAAAATCTATAGAGGTATGAAGGATGATAATACATTTGAAAGTTTTTTACAAAACAAGTTGTCCGAAGCGCAATACACATTTCAAGAAAATGATTGGGATTTGGCGCAAGCACGTTTTATAGCGCTGGCAAACTTAGAGAAGAAGAAAAAACGGAGAAAATTCTTTTGGTTAATTTTTTCTGGACTAGTTATTGGTTTTGGGTTTATGTATTGGTCTCTTGGAAGTCTTACGAATAATCCGATAAATAATATGAATTCCGATCAATCCTCGGGTAATAATAGCGGGCAGCCAGTAATGAAAAATAAAGAATCTGATGTAAATAGTAAAAGTGAGGATGAAAAAATGGTTAGAACTATTGATAATAGTTTAATTGATCACACTGGAACAGAATTTTCGAATGAGAACGAGGTCAAAAATAAACTAGAATATAGGCCATCTATAAATCGATTAGCAGAAAGTTCTTTATCGAGAGTGGATCGTAAGTTAAATCTAGAAATAGAAGAATCTTTAATAAGTACACATAGTATCAATCCTAAACTTAAAGCTAATTCAGGCGCACATTTTGGCTCGTTTATTCAACCTTCAAATATTGGAGTTGATGAAACTATTGATAAAATAAATGTGAGTAATAGCGGAAACGAGGCTAATATAGATAGCTTATCGATTAAGCAAATAACAATCGCTGATATTTTTGGGGTAGAATTAAGGGCTCTAGAATGGGATCGATCAATTACTCCAAAATCATTGTCTACAAATCTATCTAATGAAGATGATCGCAGTATTGGGTTTAGTGTCGTATTAGAAAATGGGATAGGTAATATTTTATCAAATAATAAAACTGAATACGGTTCTGCAGGAGTGTCATTTGTCACAGATCTCCGTATGGGACAAAATATCTACTTGACGACAGGTTTAGGATATAATATAGCATATGGTAGATTGGCAAAAAGTATTACCGAACAAAACACTTTCGATTTCATTGCTACGACGACAATCTATGAATGGCAATTAGAAGAAATTCAATCACTTCATATACCGTTGCAGCTTTCGTATCAAAAAACAGAAAGTTCTCATAGGTTTTCTATAGGAATAATGACATACTTACGCATCAATACATCTGGAAATCTAGAAATCACGGAAAACTTTTCCTCGAATGAAGTCGGTAATATATTTTCTGAGAAAGGTGTAGATTACGGAGAATCCATAGCATTCTTCAATATACAAGGAGCATTCGCTTATATGTACAATATTAATGGGCATATGAGCCTCGGGTATCAATATAGAAGAAGCTTGATTTCTTATTTTGATAAAGTATTTTTCGAACAAGGGACAACAAGTGCAATAGATTACAACAGTATTGTACTTAAATATAACTTTTAGATTATGACTAATTTATTGAAGATATATAGTGTTTTACTAATGATAATATTCATATCATCTTGTGAAACGGATCCATTACCAATTGTGATAGATGAAGATCCTGTATTTGTATTAAAGGGGCAAATTAACGGGGAAGAAATAAATATTTCCGCAGGGTTAGATGATTATGGTATGATCACTTCGACTTCCAAAGATAGCTTAGGGATTAATGAGTTTTCTGGGCAATACCTAAGCACAAGTACTCAAGAATCGATTACAATTAGGTTGCGGGATCGTAAAATAATGGAAGATGAAAACAATTTCATAGAGAACCTTAGTTTTATAACTGGAGAATTACCGATTGCCACTTTTGCAGCGCCCCATTTTTTAGAACAAACTTATATCTTTCGTCATGCTAATATTGATATTGCAATGGCTTCTGATTTTGAATTCCTATGGATATTTAATGATGTTGACTCTACTACGGTAAAAGAACCTGTCTTCTATTTTCCTAATGTGGCAGATCAAAAAGTTTCGCTCACAATTACGGACCCGTCTACGAGTTGTACTGAGTCATGGGAAGAAATTCTGAAGTTTGCTTTGGAGCCCCCTTGCATATTTTCAACTTTCATCTATAAAAATAATACGAATGGATTTGTCAATTTTGCATCTCCGTTATCTGAAGGATGGATTGTCAACTCAACATGGGATTTTGGCGATAATACTACTGTTGATTTGTTTAATACTTCAATTACATCACATCTCTACGAAACTCCTGGTACATATGAAGTGTGTCTTGATGTAAATTTGTTAGGAGGTTGTACAGACAGTTATTGTAGTGAAATTCAGTCACATGAAAATGTGGGCTGTGCCGCTGGTTTTGATTATGTTCCGAGCCAACTTTCGCCAATGCCTTATTATTTTTCTAGTGTAGTTGTGGACTATGTTTCGAAAGAAGGTAAGGCATACTCCTCCTTTGTTGAGTCATTTGTCGTTCAACCAGTCGATAGTTATTTCGAGATACTCGAAACAGATGATTTTATAAATAATATTGATGGATTCATGACAAAAAAACTTACTTCGAATACAAGGATAATTTTATATAATATAAATGATTCAAATGACCAATTACTATTTGAAACAGATGAGATGATTTTCGGGGTGGCATACACTGAATAGACTGCGATTAATTATGTTTAAGCATATTATAGATAAAGGACAAGTGACACTCTTCTGTTTGTCTGAGGTTTAAATTATCTAAAATGCTTCTTTAGTATTAGCTTCAAAATTTAGTCTTTTTATACAATTATTATTTTCTTAGAGTAGTATTGGATAGATGGAACAATCTTATCTATCTTACGATACGTATTACGCTTAATAATTCTCCAAGTGGATGGAACGGAGCGTATATTTGTATTTTTTAGAGGCATTTCTGAATAATGGATGATTGATGTTTACCATGGAGACTTGATGTTGATGAGGTAGAAATAAATAAAATTAATTAAGAGTTGCAAAACTAGAAAGCAAAATGACGATGTTATCCGTTAAACAGAGACATTGATCAAAATGTGAACGACAAGATGAAAAGCATACAATATAAAATATTCAACCTAACTTTTTTCTGTGCTTTGCTTATGAGTATAGGCTCAGTAATAGAATCAAATGCGCAAGTTGTCTTGTATATGGAGATGATGGGTGAAGAGAAGCCTATCAAGTATTATGAAGGGCAGATGTTGTCTTTCAAATCTGCGGATTATCCAGACGAGTGGCAAGAAGTGAAAATCGATAGGATAATAGACGAAGAAAAGCTTGTATTGTATGCAGGTGGTATGCTTAAGTTAACCGACATCACGGATATAAGACGATCAAGAGGGTGGGCGAATACGATAGGGTACATGCTGCAAACCTTCGGTACTGCGTGGCTTGCATTTGGAGGAGTAGCACATTTTGCGTATTCAAATTTCACATTTGGTGTAGATACCTTGGCTATAGGAGGGACAGCTATCGCCACGGGATGGTTAATGAGAAAACTTCTCAAGTTCAAAAAATATAAGATAGGAAGACGAACACGACTCAAGATACTGGATCTAAGTTGGCCAACACCAAGTGGTGGATGATGAATATTCATAATTTTCTAAAA
This sequence comes from uncultured Saprospiraceae bacterium, assembly GCA_938003955.1. Lineage (GTDB taxonomy): Bacteria > Bacteroidota > Bacteroidia > Chitinophagales > Saprospiraceae > CAJXUU01. The sequence continues at coordinate 7,823 of CALKXE010000134.1, forward strand.
AAATCGTGATTCCAAATTGATATATAGTATCCTACAAAAGCCTATCTTTGTTTCTCAATGACAGAGACTAAAAAGCGTTTGCCTAATATATTGACAATGTTGAGAGTTGTACTTGCTATTGCATGTACGTACTTCGCAGTGCAAGGTGATAAGCAGTCTCTAACAATTAGCCTAATAATTTTTTTGATTGCTGGGTTTACTGATTTTTTAGATGGCTATCTCGCAAGAAAGTGGAAGACTGAATCTAATTTCGGGCGAATCACAGATCCAATTGCTGATAAATTATTGATTCTTGGCGTTTTCTTTTCTTTTTCGATGCATGATGTAGTACCCTTATTATTTACACTAATCATTTCATTTAGAGAGATCTTATTGACTGTTATCAGATTGGTATTAGCACCTAAGAAAGTAGTCATAGAAGCTGCGCCAAGTGGTAAGTTCAAAATGTTTTTTCAAGGAGGAGCATTGATTACTATCTATCTAATGATGATATTCAATAAGCCATTAAAACAGATGTTTAGTGTTAAGACTTTTGAATGGTCGATCTATGGATTATTACTTTGTGTAGTTGCGATTACTTTGTATTCAGGGGCCGAGTTTTTCATAAAGAATAAACGGGCAATTAAGAGGTTGATATAACTTCGGCTACACTCAGATAGCGTTAAGATTAGCGTTATTTTTAGTCTAACTGAAAGCGGTGAAACGGTAAGATCACGGATGGAGGCCTAATAAGGGAGCACTAAACGAAGCCGAATCTAGTACACTGAGCGAAGCCGAAGTGTGCTTCATTACCATCAAGAATCCACCACCACCTGCACCATTTAGTTTCATACTGTACGCTCCTGAATCTAAGCCGGACTGCCACATTTGCTTATATTGTTCTGGGATCATCATACGCATTGTCTTGAATTGTGCGTGACTCAATTCTTTCATTTTGATAGTAAACAATTCCCTATCATCGATTAGGTAACTATCGATTAATGTGTCATTGATAGCGGCGATATTTTGCATTTCCATGAGGAATTGTTCGTTTTCGCGCCTTGTCGCTAAGTATGCTTGCACCAGTGGAGCGGTGCTTCTAGGTATTGATGTATCTACAAGGAAGAGAGACTTGTTTATGTTTTCGTTTATACTATCAAGTAATTCAACTGATTGTGTATTCTGGATTAATATCGGTTGAGATAAGTATGAGACTAGTGGGTCCACTCCAGAAGAAGAACCATGGTAGCATGACTCTATCAAACCAAGGGTAGATTTCAGTTCTGTGATAGATATACGTTCTTTGTGTTCATAGAATAGATCATATATAGCGGCAGTTATACTTCCGCTACTTCCTACACCATAGCCTTGTGGGATATTGGATTCAAATGCTAAGCCATTAGCTGTTAATCTCTCTAGCTTATCAAAATCAAAACTGTCAATTTTTCCAGCTCTATATATTGTTAGGAGATATTGTTTGAGTTTCTGTATTTCTAGTCTGCTGTTATGTGATTTGTCATAGATCCAATGTCCTGCAAATTTAGAAAATGGCATTGCCAATGCTTTAGATCCGTGAAGCACCGTGTACTCTCCAAAAAGCAGAATCTTAGAACAGTATTTTTTATTTTCTTCCAAATGTTATCGCTTCTAAAAATTGAATTCTTAATCAAAGATAACGAATGCAAAAAAATCTAGTATGTAAGATTAGAATTTGTTTTATTGTTTTTTTAAGTGATAGTAGTATTGCTATTAGACCTTTTATTTCCCAAGAATCCAAATGCACTTCCACATACCCCACCTATGATATGAGCAAACTGAGAAACTTGATCATTACCCATAATTTCGATTACCTCTTTTCCTACAAATAATAGAGCTACAAGAATAAACGTCAAAGGAATCTGTCCACCGTTAGTATTGGTAAACGATACCAATAGAATAAGCATAAACACAATACCAGATGCACCAAGAAGGCCAGTGTCAAAAAATGTAACATTAAGAAGTCCTGTTATCAAGGCAGTAATTAATATCATAAATAAAGTAAACTTAGATCCATACTTCTCCTCCATAATAGGACCTAGGAGAAGAATGAATGTCATATTACCCAATAAATGGTCTATACTACCATGCCCGATCACATGAGAAAACAAACTAAAAATGGATAGTGGATTCGTAATATCAACAGTAGTTCCCACTGAGAAAAATCCCATTAAGGTGCCCGCTAAAAATTTATCTAGAAAAAAAATAGCGGTGCAAATCAAAGCAAACGTAAGAATGACTGGAGAATTATATTTGATACTCATAACTAATTCATATTGTGTAGATGAAAGATAATCCAATTATCCTCTTGGTCAATAGAAATAAGATAAAGTGTAGGATAAATTAGAGGAAATGGAAATGATTACCTCAATATTTAAATGAGTTTTTTAAAGTTCCACTCTTTTTGGATGAGAAAGTTTCCAGTTAATCAAGTGACTACCAACGATCATAAGTCCGCCAATAATATTAAGAAAGAATAAATCTCCATGCGTTTGTATACCAATGAATAATGTAATAAACCCAGCTAATGCAAGGAATAATGGCATTGGGTTTTTATGAGACTTGATATAATCACCCATTAATGAATAACCAGCGATTAGTACTCCTATAGACATCATTGTAAAATCAAATGTGTGATTATGTGTGGAGGTGGTCGTCAATCCTAAAGAAAGTAACAAAGGAAATACAGTACAATGCACAGCACAAAGAGCTGCAGTTATGGCTCCCGCGAAATCAAAATTAAGACCGAAAAATCTACTGATCATACTTTTTAAATGAAACGTTGTTGCAAATATACAACAAATGAAACGTTGTTGCAAATAGAAAGTTCATATAATTTTTTGGAATTCATTCAAAAAATACAAAAGCCGTACATATTGGTAAGAATATGTACGGCTAATATCAAAGTTATTGTTGCCAATCTAGCAATATTTTAAGAACTTAATTTTTGCTTGTTCTTCCAGTTTTTGCAACTAGATTTGCTGATTTTTCATCTTTCTCAACATCTAATCCAGCTACCTTAGCTTCTGATAAATCTATACAGAATTTCACTTTTTCTTTCTTTCCGAAATTACCATCAGATTCGTAGAATAGATCTCCTACTTCATCTAATACAGAGAAGCTACCGTACCCATAGTCACAACACATGCCGTCTCCGTATGAATCTTTTACTATAAGCTTATAACAACCATCTTCAAGACAGATTTCTTCGTCGATAGTAGTTCCAATATCATCCACTGTATATCCTCCTCCAGATACTACTGTTTGTCCAGTGCTTAGATCTTTTATTTTCCAAGTTGTCTCTTCAGGGTAATCATCAAAAGTTAGACTTAGTGTGATATTATAACAGCCTTCTTCTTCTTCTTCTTCTTCTTCTTCTTCTTCTTCTTCCTCTTCATCACAAACATCACCAATCCCATCATTGTCAGAATCTTCTTGATTAGGATTTGCTACAGTAGGACAGTTATCTTCTTGGTTGTCTACGCCATCATTGTCTGAATCATTGTTATTCGTGTTGTCACAAGCATCACCAATCCCGTCATTGTCAGAATCTTCTTGATTAGGATTTGCTACAGTAGGACAGTTATCCTCTTCGTCGTCGACACCATCATTATCAGTGTCTTCTTCTTCCTCCTCTTCCTCTTCTCCGTCATCACTTCCAGAACATACATTTCCAATATTATCGATCATATTTTGGAAGTTAGCGGTTACATAGTTATTCATTCTTGCAGCTTGTCCATTAGAGAACATGTACATACATGCATCGTTTGTGTAGTCCATATAACTCATATGTAAATCAATAGATCCACATGAAGAAGAATTTGCATTTGGACAACCATAATTAGGCTCAGTTTGATTAGGAGTATCTGAGACATCATCATCTGAATTACAACCTCCATTGCCCCAGTTATGATCAAGTAGCAAGTAGTGACCTAACTCATGTGTTAATGTACGGCCAAGGTTATAAGGAGCCTGTGGGACTACACCACTACATCCTGCACCACTTCCGAATGCAGTTGCGTCGATTACTACACCATCACCGTTTCCTGATCCTCCAAGTGGAGAATATCCTAACAATCCGGTATTGGCTTGAACAAATATATTTATATATCCAGACCATGTCGAAGATTGATCACCTGTTGTAGCATTGATAGTTACAGCAGGTTCCCCATCTGCTATACCTGATCCTGCTGGGTGTCCTTGATCTGCAAGACAGAACTTAATACACGCATCACTTGGTGTTACACCAGGATAATTACTCGCCACAGCATTGAATAGACTTGCATCGGCATTCTGGGCTTGGTAATCGGCATTTAAGATGTCAATTTGGATCTGTGCCAGTGCTTTAAGACAAGTGGCATCAGGATTACTCAATCCTTGAAAGTGAACCGCGATTGGAAGTACTATCGGTTCTGTACAGTCAACTACGCTTCTAGTCTGTATTAGCTTATTTGTTTTTTCTACTCTTTTCTCATAGCTTGCTTTGTAAGCATCATCTTTTATCAATGAGTGCTGATGACCTTCTGTATTACATGTTCTTTGACTGTATGCAGTTAATTCATCTGAGAGCTCAGTTTGGTTACTTGATTGGGTTACATCTTCTTTGTTACAAGAAGTAAAGAAAAAAGCTGTTGCTATGAAGCAGCAATAAATGATATTTTTCATGTTTGTTAATTTTTAAGTTAAATGAATGCTGAAAAAATTAAGATCGCGAATCTTACATCTATGTGTTTCATGAGAATTAATATCCCCCTAACGGAATGTGAATAATTTTAAAAATAAAATTGAAGTGCATGGTTTTATTTGTAATCGTGCTTGTTCTTTCGACGTGTGAAAGCAAGTCGATTAAATGTAATTTGGGTTAAAGTGGGAACAAAGAAAGGAGAAAGGGAGAATGTGAATTGATAGCAATTTGTGAAATATGTTCACTAGCAACTATTGATTGGATAGTGGATATGAGAGGTAGATATTTTTTATAAAAGCTTAAAAAAAAAGAGGACACTCGCAATGCGAATGTCCTCTAAATAGATTTTTTGTTGGATATAATCCAATTAAGTGTTCTTAGTTTACAGACTCACTTAACGCTTTACCAGCTTTGAATTTTACCATAGTTTTTTCAGCTATCTTAATAGTAGCTCCAGTAAGAGGGTTTCTTCCGTCTCTTGCTTTTCTCACAGATGTAGAAAATGTACCGAAGCCAACAAATGCAGCTTTATCTCCACCTTTCAAAGTACCTTGTATTGCACCGAAAACTGTTGCTACTGCTTCACCTGCTTGTGCTTTAGTGATACCTGCTCCTTCTGCTACTGCACTGATTAATTCTCCTTTGTTCATATTAGTATAATATTTATGAGTTAATTATTAATGACACAAAAGTAGGCTAACTTAGATATATAAACAAATTTTATATGTAAAATTTGTTGCTAAAACCCAATAAATACGGGCTTTTCAAGGGCTTTTAAATGTTAAATATTACAAAATATTATATACTAAGTCATTCATTATCATTTTGTTGCATTGATTAACTTCATTCCGTATCTTTGGATAAATATTTTTTGATAAAAACACGTTTATTATGTTAAAGAAAGCCTTATATACTGGACTTTTAGCGTTTTTTGTGCTCTCAATAAGTACTTCTTTGACGAGTTGTAAAGCGAAAGAAGGGTGTGGATTAGAAGATAAGTATGCTGCTCCTACTAATAAAGATGGAGGTTTATCGAAGAAAAGGGGAAAATCCAACCTGTTTTCTAAGAAGAAAAGAAAGAAAATGAAGAAGCGTGGTCAGGGGTAGTGGATAGACCGCTTCGCTTTAGATCAGTCGACTGTTTCGCTTTTAGATTGCTTGGCTTGTCGATTCTTGAGAATTTTTTCTCACTAACTACAATAAGGAATATCCTGTTCTGAAAGGGATAGCGAATATGATACCGTTCAAAGTTAGGGTATTAAGTACATATTTATTTTATCACAATCACTCAGCAAATAATATCATTTGTCAAAGAGACTAACCAAAAGATAGGAGGAAGGGTTCGAACACGCTTAGCTCGATCTGGACCTCAGACGCGAATGGGGTTCCCAAAAACTTGCACAGTCTCTTATGAATTCTCAGTCGCACAATTCACAAATAAAAAAACCGCACCTCTTTTCAGAAGTACGGTTATAAAGCTGTTTTTGAATACTTAAATTCTCCGATGCCTGCGTCGGATTTTTTCATAAGGTGTTTTTGTATAAAAACACCTTATGAAAAAAAAGATCCTATTTCCAACCCTAAGGTTGGAGGAATTTTGGCGAATGCTCCATCCGCTTGCGGAGGGGTAGTCAAAATTTAGGATCTTTTTTATTCTTAAAACTTATCGCACTACGATAAACTTACCTTTTGTTTCATGCTCTCCGATCGTAATTTTATAATAATACATACCAGGAGTCAAGTCTTGGACATCTATTACATCACTAGATTGATTTTTAATCAATTGACCTTGAGTATTGAGTATTGATACATTGAGGTTTCCTTTTGCAGATACGCCACTTAGATCTATTCTTAAGTAATCCACAGTTGGATTAGGGAATACTTTTAAAGAGGCCAATTCTGGGCTGTTAGTACTTGTAATAAGATTTTCGATTTCTCCACCTACTACATAGAGTTCAAGGTTCTCATCTACAGCATATGATGTTCTATTTGATACTTTTATCGCATCATGTAGAAGAATGTTAGCTTTGGCAGTACACTGAATATAGACTACAGCATTGTTAGCATCTAATGAAGGATCTTGTGCATTTAAGAAATCACTAATTACAATCACTAATTCACCATCAGATGAAACGTTGTAATCATTCATTGCAAATCCTAAATTATTTTCGATGCCTTCGATTACTAATAAATCAGTATTGAGACCTAATCTTATTTCCATACCCATTAACAAATTTTCATCTTCTATGGATACTGGGATCATATAAGTTTCTCCATTATTAAGAACCTTATCTTCAATTGTAAGTTTGGCAGTAACTGGTAGTTCTTCGCCTCCAGGAAGTATAGCACTATCATCTACATCACCTTTCTTGTACGCAACATAAGTTGCTTTAGGTTGAATCAATGTGCCGTTATCCACTTGAGTATTTATAAACTTCCATTCAATTTCATTGGTCACACCTAGGATTCTTTTTCTCAAGTCAAGCACGTCAGCTGCAGTTATATTTCCATTTGAATCTATATCAGATGCTAAAGTCAACCTTTCATCAAGATCTTCTAATCCCAGTATATGTCTTTGTATCAGGATTAGATCTCTTACATTTACACCATTTAGAACTTCATCATCAAAATCAATAGAAATAATGTCACCAAGGACTTGTGTTTCACCTTCCATATTCGTTTGATAATTGCTATTAAAAATAACACCTGGGACAGCACGATCTGTAGCGGTAGTCACGGATACTAAATTTTCAAAACCTGAAAAGTCTACCATAATTGTCTGGCTATAATTCCATGTTATATCATAAGTGTTGTTCACAGCTTTCCATATTCTAGCTACGGTAAGCGTCGAAGGAGTAAGTTCTACTAATAGATCAACATAAGTAGCTGAATAGTCATCAGGAGTATTGAAGAAAATAGGTCTAGCGTCTTTTTCAGGGACATTTGAAAATTCTATCAACCCATCAGGTGTAATTCTATAATCAGCGACAGAAAGGTCAGAAGGCCATTCTACATCATCTTCTAATGAGTGCCCTGTATCACAATCTCCAGCTGGAGCATTATTAGGTAGTACGTCACAAATAAGATTGTTAGGGTTGATTCCTACATTGATTACTTGTACGTGTGTATAGATACCTTCAGTAGATTGAGGCTCATAAGTGTACCAGTCAATTACAGTAAATGTTCTTACGATTTTATAATTGCCATCAGTATATAAGAATACATTGTCTTCATACGTATATCCAATCAAAGTACAAGTTGCTACTGGGTGTATAGAAACATCAACATTTTCTAATGCGAATCCGAAAGTTGATACTAAAACGCCTGGTGTCAATTGATCTGCTGGTACACTTGTCTCAGGAATATATATAACATCAAGTGGAAATGTAACATCTGTATCAATATTCATTGGGCACTCACTTTCATAGTCGACTACATTTATCGTTCCCCAGCACGAGTTTCCTGTATCTGAGTCAGTCACAGTGTACGTTAGTGTTTGACCAATATAGTTTAGAGTGATTATGTTATCGGCTACTATATCTCCATTGAATTCGATAGTCAAGCTGATAGTCGAATAATCATAATTAGTTCCCGCTAATAGATCTTCTGGAAATAGTTCTACACTACCATTATCTACATTTACAGTAACATTGTCGATGCAAGAAAGAGAAGTGTTTGTCGAAGTATATAACTTAATAACCTGAACATCAGTTTTTATCGCAGTAGTAAGCCAATCTAATGAAGTAAATGTTCTTAATATTTTATAACCATAAGAAGTGTTGATAACTTGGTCTGTATAAGCAATAACTATGTTATTACATGAAGCTATAGTATATGGATTTGCTTGTTCGTATGTATAGTTATAAAATGATTGTAAGTTTTCTACTGTGAGATTAGCTAATACACCATCGGCATCTGTGATATTAATATCTGCAGGAAAGATGATATCATTAACTGTACAGCCACTTCCACTTCCGTCTCCAATGACAGTTACAATAGCCCATACTGTATTAACATTTCCACTTTCATCTGTTACGGTCAATGTTACCTGATTGTCTCCAATGTGTGCGGCAGTAAATAATGTCTGACTTAGAGAAAGTGAAACACTACCACAGTTATCATAACTTCCATCGTCTACTGCTTGCGGAAAAAGAGTCGCCTGTCCATTGGTCAATTGTAAAGTTATGTTTTGATCTGCTATGGCAATTGGAATAACATTGTCTTGTAGTACAAGACTTACAATACAAGTAGAAGTTTCAACACTATTACCTGCTTTGATGAAAATGTTAAAAGGAGTATTAATTTCATAATTAACACAGTCAAAATCAATCGTTTCTGTATATGTACCATTTTGGCTAGTAGCCATAGTAACTGAGGCGAAATCATCTGGATTTAGTAGGAAATCTACAGCATAAAGAGTAGTTGGTCCAAATTGATTAAGAACTGCAGTCGAAAGAGTAATACACTGCATGGTAGATTCTCCACCATCTATAACAGTAACCGTACCCCAAGTTTGATTAGTGTTTCCACTTTGATCCGTTGCAGTTAAGAAAACTTGATTCGCTCCTAAATGAGCTGTAGTGAATTGAGTCTGACTCAAAGAAAGAGAAGCTACTCCGCATAAATCATAACTTCCGTTGTCTAGCATTTCTGGAGTTAAAGTGGCTTGTCCATTAATTAGTGACAATGTGATATTTTGTTTTACTATAACCACTGGAGGGACATTATCAACGAGGGTAAGACTTACGGTACAAGCAGATAAAATTCCATTATTATTTCCTAGAACATACACATCTATTGGTGCATCCAGGTTGTATTGCGAACAATCAAAATCAATACTCTCAGTATATGGTCCATTAGGATTTGTAGACATAGAGAATGAATCAAAATCATCATCATTCAAAACAAAGTCTTCTGCATATAAAGTAGTTGGTCCAAACTGACCTGTTAATGCTGTAGATATGCCAATACATTCTATAGACGTTCCTTCTCCTTGTCCTAATATAAGCGTAGATGTTGCAAAGTCAGAATTTCCTGATTCATCATATACTCTTAGTTTAACTTCATAGGTTCCAGGAACTGTAAAAGTATGAGGAGTAACCGTCATAGATACAGGCCCTCCACAATTATCGAAACTCCCTAGATCAATTAATGAAGGAAATAATACATAAGGTTCCGAACCATTCATTGAGGCAATAATAGTATTATGTGCATAGGGTGTAGGTGCTTTTTTGTCGAGCACAGTAACTCCTCCCCAACATTTGTTTCCTGTAGCTCCATCTAAGACTGCTAGCGCTATGTCCGCTCCAATATGAGAACAGTCAAGCGTGAGAGATTCAGAGTATACAGTAGGTTCGTAATCTGGAGCATATCCAATTCCTACAGTGTAATTTCCATTTAGGGAAATACTTCCTTGTGGTTCTAGTATATCATAAAAATCTAAAGTTATAGTTTCATCAGCACCTAGAATTATTCCTGTTTGATCATTGCATGCAAGAGCTGTTGGTCCAAAATATACATTTACTTGAAAAGTTTGTGAAGTGGAATTTCCTGCTTCGTCCGTTACAGTATATGTCACATCATATATTCCTGCAGATGCGAATAATCCTAGTGATACAGACTGTGAAGCTATGGTACAGTTTTCAAAAGTAAACCTATCTAGCATATCTACTGTAAGTAACGCCTCTGTAGGTACATTAAGTGTTAGGTATATAGTACTTGGTACAGATAAGATAGGAGGTATTTTATCTTCGATTACTATTGTTGACCAACATGTATTACCAGAATTATCATCACGTATAGTCACTTCATTTACGGTCCCTTGATCGCTACAAGTCAATAATCCAGTTTTATTGAACGGTCCCCCATTGATGGATACACTATAATTTGCATTCGCAAGAATAAATCCTTCTAGGATCATGTCTGGGGTGATAACAGCTTGGCCCTCTAGGTCTAAAGAAACATTTACATTGTTATTACAAGCTATAGAATTACCTGAAGGTACAATTACAGTAATTGTACCTTGAGTTGTGTTTCCAGAAACATCTGATATTGTATAATTGACAAGATATTCTCCCGCACTAGAAAATGTTGATTGAGAAAAAGTAGCGGATTCTATTCCACAGTTATCATGAGCATTGTTTGATAGCATGTCAGCTGTTAACTCGACACCGTTTTGGCCATATAGTGCAAGATATATAGGGAATGATTCATTGATAATAGGAGCAACTTTATCTTCTATAAGTACTTGACCAGAACATGTTTCTATATCTCCATTTTCATTTGTCCCTTGTACATAATAAGGTTGTAATCCTACATCACAACAAAAGAATTCTGCAAATGTGGAGAAGTAGACACCATCTCTTGATACTTTTATGTCTGTATATGCTTCGATATTTTGAACAAATGATTGTGCATATACCTTGGCTTTACTTTCTCCAGCAACTGGTCCGGAAGTTAAAGACACTACTATATTCTGTTGACAGATTAGTAAAGAACCACCGGTCCCCATAGTGATCGTTTGGTCGCAGAAAATATCAGAACGATCTACTACATTAAATCTTCTTCTTACAAAGCCATCATTGTTTGTGTCTAAGTTAATGATGATATCAGTAAATTCTACATCTACTTGTCCATTTATATCGAAAGCAGTTGCCAATCCTGTTAATCCTGTATCAGTATAATCCGCGTCACTTGATAATGTAATATCCGCTGGACATATTATTGCTGGATCTTGTCCAAATGTCTGTCCAAGGCCCACAATTGTGAACAAGCAAACAAACATGATGAGTCGTTGAATTTTTTTCATAGTTTTAAGTTTTAAAAGATTTTTGAATCTCTCCCGTTACGGTCTGTATACTACGCCAAGTTGTACACCGTAGTGGGAGTTTTTAAGTTGATAATAATTATTAGATTTTGTTATTGTTCCTAGGCCATGGTTATAGTTACCAGCGAGCCCAATTGAAAAGTTACCTAAAGTGTATTCGACACCTAGTTTTCCACCTATATCAATTCCTTTATTCTGATAAGGATGAGTTTCGGACGGTGTGAATTTTGTTATTGTCGGATTATCCTTCTCAAAGTAGTACCCATCATTTCTAGACCAGATGTTATATCCTACGAATGCATCGGTAACTAAAGATAGTTGATTGATGAGAGAATGTCTCTTACCAAAACCGACTTCAAGATTTATATAGTCATGATTTCTGTGCCATATAATATCATTTTGCAGGATGCTTGTTACTGTTATGTCACCAAGGGTTTCGAATGCATTTCCATATTTATCTATGGTTTTAGATTCTACTCCATTTTCAATATTTTGAGTAATATTCTTATCGAAGTTACTATATCTCGATGTCGATCTTGTGTGTGAAATACCACCGAATAGTCTCCATCCATTCTTGTTTTCTTGTCCGTGTTGGATAGAGTTTGATAGTCCAATAAGATTTTGTTCTCTTGCAAATTGAGGATCAAGTGTTACTTCATTGTCAGTGAATGTTATTCTACTATTAGTTTTGTTTACGCCAGTATTAATTTGCCAAAATGATTTCCACCTGTTGATTTTCAAAGGTTCAATACTTGGTGTTGGGATAGTTAGATTATCTAACTGTTCCAATAGTCCTAATTCAAGTAGTTTGATAGAAGAAATACCACCAATTACAGATCTGTTTTCTAAGATTGTTTTTATTTCTTGTGATTTATTTATTGTTTTGTTGGGAACATCACTTAAGAGTAGAGTAGCTTCTTTGGTAATGATGTTTTTAGATGTTTCCGTATCCGTACTTGGTTGATGGATATTAGTAATGTTATTGACTACGCTATTTGTTGCCGTTGTATTACTATTATCCATTCTACCGCGATTATGCCCATCTTCATAGCTTGTTAGGTGAGGTTGTGTGTGCGTATTTGTTTTAGATTCTATTTTATTTATTGAATTCTTATTAGTGATTGATTTATCACTTACGATAGTATTCTGATCATCAAGCGATGTCTCATTTGAGGACTCAAGTTTTGATGTTACAAGGATTGGCTCTGATTCTACTGTTATTTCACTACTTCCTTCTGATGTATACACAAATATACTTCCAGCTACAATCAGTCCAAGAAGAACGCCCGTCATCATCCACCAAATAGGTCTTCTTCTATTGTTGTCAACTGGAGGAAGTTGTGGTTCTATATTGGCCCAAAGATCAGCGGTATCGATTTCAAAAGACATGCCATCGGCTATATCTTTGATTTCTTCTTCTTTGTTTGTTAAATATTCTTTCATCTTTTTATATCTTTTCCAAGCAATCGAATCTGTAAATTCTAGGCTAGTTTTTGTATTTTTTTCATCGTAGTAAGACTTGTCACCCTCTCGTTATTACTTAATTCATGTGAGTTTCTTTTCGAAAATTCTTCGACGATCATTTTTCTTGCTCTTGCTACGAGTGATCGAGAACTACTTTCTGTTATTCCCAGGTGTTGACTTATTTCTTTATGATTGTAGCCTTCCACAATAAACATGTTGATGGCAATTCGATATCTTTCACTTAGCGTTTCTAAGAAATCCATCACATCTCTAACTTCGAGATGATCTGATATTTTTTCTTCTTCAGAGGGCTCTACTACATCATCTATATTAAAGTTGATATGTTTTTTTTCCCTTCTTATCCATTGCAAGCATTGGGTGGCAGTTACTCTCGCTGCCCAAGACTTAAATGATCCCGTTGCTTCATATTTATTGATATTATTCAAAATATGCACGAGTGATTCTTGAAGACAATCTTTTGCCAACTCATAATCGGAGATGTACCGTCGGCAAACACCGAATAGGTAAGAAGAGTATGAATCGACAAATGCTTTTTGACATTTTCTATCATTCTTCTGACATCCTTGTATGATGAGTTTTTCTTCCAATGGGTTTATTTGGGATTTATATTTAGTAGCTAGTCTTACTCTTTTAGTAATTATTGTATTCTGGTCACAATTACTCCTTCGACTGGGTATGTGCCTGCCAAGAAAGGGTTTAGTGTTTGCATCCAAATATTACCTGAAAATGCTACTCTAAGTTGTCCGTTTTGTTGCACATCATAGTGGGTTACTTGGAAAGCGGTTATTCCACAGCCCTCTGTAGAGTTTTCGCAAGACACGTAATATCCAGTATCACCAAAGTCTACATCATTGATAACTATGTTTACTTGTTTTTCTGGGACGACGCCTACTGCTGTTCCTGAGAATATTAGTTTTATTTGACCCTCTTGGGCACTCAGTTCTGTTCTCCCTTCAATCGTTGTTTGTAAGTTAAATGCTGGATATGCTTTTGCATCATCTCTAATTTTGAAATAACTGAATCCGTCTGAATATTCTGGACAATTAGTTAGAATATCTATTGTCTCATTTAAACTAGAAGACCAACTTATTTCAGCTCCTGGCTGTTCTGTGTTTTCGTCATATGCAGCTATTGTAAAATCTCCACAAACTGCTATCCATCTATCCTGGCCCTGCTCCGAGAATACATAATGATTATCAGAGTTCGTATTCGTAATATTTAAAGCAGAATTTGATACGATATTGCCTTCACAATCAATAACACTTGTATTCAGGTATTGATAGAAGTCTGTGTTTGTAATTGCTAAATTTTGATTGTTCAAATCGTTATTGTCGATCTCAATAGATTGTGATTGCAATGATTCATCACATGGATTTAGTAATTCAACTGTGATAGTTTCTTTCTCTGGGAGTAATCCAATCCATCTACCGTTTTCAGTAGCGCAGATATCATTTTGTAATCCATCGTGTGTCCAGCTCATTGGTTGGTATGCTACCTTCTGCTCGTCTTTGGTGATTACACCTTCCACGAATACTCCTTTTGTATATTTTGCGAAAGTATAGTAACCTTTTGCCAATATATCAACTTCAATATTTGAAGATATGTTTGATACCAGTTCCCAGACATCAGTTTCGTTATTCAAGACGAACAGACCATTTATACCTTCTTCTATATCGCCTATTTTAAGCTTTACTGGCGCGGTAGGGTCTACTATAAGTTTATTTGCAGAATCGTCATTGCTCGATAGGTAAAATCCACCTCTTGAGTCGATAGCCAGAAGATGAGATTCAATATTGTAGCCAACTGGAGTTAGTTTTATATTAGCGTCAATATCTGTGTAAGTAATATTTATGCTAGTTGGGTCACCATTTTCAAATTTAGTTTCTGAAAAATCAACTGATAGTTCTTTATTCAATTGTATTGTAGCCTCTGATTTTGCTTTTTGGACAGAAGAGTATACATCATGTGTATGTATAATAAGGTGATTGATATCGTTTTCTACGAGAAGTTCTGTTCTTAGACCTATTTGATCACCATCTTTTGATACTCTGAATGTTTGACCTTTTTTACGAGCTTCTTCTAATTCTATTAAAAAATAGTCAGACGCAATATCCTGCGTCTGGCCATTCATATTAATGAAGTAATCAGATATGGTTTCACCTTCATTGTTTTCTACACTACCACTTATACGAGTAGTTACATATACTTCTTCTGTTTGTATTATGATTTCTGGGGCATCAGGAGTATTATCTATATTTTCATAACATCCGGTACATAAGATCAAAGTTGCTATGAATAATGAGAAAAAGCGAGTCATAATATTGATTGTTTGATAGGATAATGCACTTAAGATACGAAGCGTTGCAATAAAAATAAAAAAACTATTCCAATAGGTATTTATAGTTGTGGTATCGTGTGTAGAACAAAATACACTTTTGTGGAAGAATAAGCTTTAGGTTTTCATAAGAGCTTTCTGCTTGGATTGTCAAATTGCTAGCCCACAAATATTTTATTTGTTACACTAGCCATCGTGTTTGCTTTGCAAGCCACTTGGCCGAACTGCCTCTAGATGTTGACAACTAGATGTTAATCTAGATTTTGTGAAATTTGTTTCGTGAGGAGAAAGCGTTCAAAGTTTAGTAATGAAAGAGTTGCGTTGTCACCTTTATAAAGCGATTTAGGTTTTATAATGGAATGAGTTGGTAGATAATCAAAGGACTTCAGAGAAGTCTAACTATGTTAGCTAATCAAATTGAACCTATATCGACTTCAGAGAAGTCGGGCTTTCATCTAATCTAAATTTAATCATAAGTTGATAGTCAAATTTAATCAAATAGACTTTACGCAAGTTGCGAACATGATCTATGTACACGATTCGTTATAGAGCCTGCAATTAAGCAATTCTTGTACTTCCGTAATTATTTCATAAATCTATGATATTTCCTTTTTCATCGAGTTTTTGAATTATTAGAATTGTTTTTGAGCATATTGCGTAAAAATCATCTTATGTCAATTCTATCCCTACAAAACGTTGTTAAAAATTATCATAATCATACAGCTGTAGATAATGTATCTTTCGATGTTCCAAAAGGAAGTGTTTTTGGCTTATTGGGACCTAACGGAGCGGGTAAGACGTCCCTGATTCGGATAATTACAACAATTACTATGGCCGATTCAGGACAGGTTTTGCTAGATGGAGAGCCAATTAATTTTAACCATCCTAGTCAGATTGGTTATATGCCTGAGGAGAGAGGACTTTATAAGAAGATGAAAGTTGGAGAACAGCTTTTATATCTGGCTCAGCTAAAAGGTATGCCCCACAAGGAAGCTAAGCAGAAACTATATTCTTGGATGGAAAAGTTTGACATTATATCATGGTGGGACAAAAAAGTTGAAGAGCTTTCTAAAGGGATGCAACAGAAAATTCAATTTATAGCTACAGTAGTTCATGATCCAAAACTTCTTATTCTAGATGAGCCTTTTTCAGGACTAGATCCTATTAATACTAATCTAATAAAAGATGAAATAGATCAGCTTAATAAAGGTGGAACGAGCATAATATTTTCTACACATCGAATGGAACAAGTAGAGGAGGTATGTGAAAACATTATACTTATCAATAATGGTAAGAAAGTACTAGACGGAAATGTGGCACAGATTAAAATCGATCACAAGGAGAACCTGTTTAAAGTAGAATTTGATAATTCTATTCTAAATATTGAAGATCTTAATAATTTTGAAATATTATCGAGCCAACATGATGGCATTGAAGTCAAATTGAATGCTGGTATGAAACCCAATGATCTTTTAGGCTCATTGATAAATAAAGGAGCCGAGATTAATTCTTTTAATGAAGTTCTACCATCTATAAATGACATATTTATAAGTAGAGTAGGGGAGAGTCAAGAGTAGAATTTTATAGATCCCATCTTAGCAAAATCATAAGCAAAACGCCAATCATATGAACAAATTGTGGTTAATCATTCAGCGAGAATATCTTACTAGAGTAAAAAAGAAATCTTTTATTTTGGTAACCCTCCTTACGCCTCTTGGGTTTGGGCTCTTGATGTTTGTATCAGGCTACCTTGCTAGTAATTCTATGAATTCCAAGAAGAGGATAGTCGTTGTAGACGAATCTGGAATCCTTGATAATGAAGAATTGTCAAACTCACAGTTTGATTTTGATATCAGTACGCTACCTCTAAATGAAATAGATACTTCATACGCTAAATTAGGATACGACCTTCTGCTGAATGTGCCGGCTATATCAGATCTTTCGTCTACTAAGCATAATGTTGATTTCTATAGTAAGGAGAAGTTGAGTTTAGTAGCGCTACAGCAGATTGAAGGAAAGATGTCCAGATCTCTCAAGGCGTATAAAATTTCAAAATCTGATATTGATCAAGAAACCATAGATCAATTAGAAATGAATGTTACACTGGCTAATGCTGTGACATCTGACCTTGAAGGAGATAAAAGTGATAAAGTATCCATAGGCGTAGCTTCTGCGCTTAGTTATTTAATGGGCTTCTTGATGTATATGGTCATATTTATATATGGTAGTATGGTTATGAGAAGTGTGATGGAAGAGAAGATTAATAGAATTGTAGAAGTAATGATCTCCTCAGTCCGCCCTTTTCAATTAATGTTGGGTAAAATCACTGGTGTGGGCTTAGTTGCGATGACTCAGCTATTTATTTGGATGATACTATTATTTGGTATTATGGTGGTGTTTAGCTCTACAATGGCTCCAGATCCAAATCTAGCCGCTGGGGGTATGGGAGAAGCTGGTGAGATGTTAGCAGGAATAAGTGCTCAATCTGATATGACAGATCTATTACGCGGTATCAAATCACTTAATTGGCTATTGATTATTCCTTCATTTGTAATGTTTTTCTTAGGTGGGTATTTTATTTATTCTTCGCTTTTTGCAGCTGTAGGGTCGGCTATGGGCGACGATCTAGGAGAAGGACAGCAGTTGATGATGCCAATCTTAATTCCAGTTATCATAGCTATATCTCTAGTGTTTCCAGTCTTGAATAACCCGAATGGGAATCTAGCCATTTTTGGATCTATGTTTCCTTTATTTTCACCAATCCTTATGCCTGCGAGACTTCCTTTTGATCCTCCTGTATGGCAGGTAATATTATCTATGGTTATTCTTTTCGCGTCAGTTGTATTTATGATATGGTTTGCTGGGCGTATATATAGAGTAGGTATATTAATGTATGGGAAAAAGGTGTCTTTCAAGGAAATTGGAAGGTGGTTATTTGTGAAAAACTGATATTTGACAATTTATTGATACGATTTGCCATATTTTTAAAAAGCGAAGAGGATTTTTAATAGATTATTATTTACATTTGCAGTCTAATTAATAAATGCATCATGGCAACAGCTACAAGCACAAAAACATACTGGGTATATTTCTTCGTTTCTTTATTAGTAACGATAGGTTTTTTAGTGGTTTGGCCAGAATGGTTTTGGGTACCACTTCCATTTTTATTTACTTCATTAGTAAAAGCATTTGATTGGCTATAATCAATTAGATTCCTTTTTAATTTATTGACTCTTTTAATTTCTGAATGTTTTTGGAGTTAGATTTCTGTGTTCTATACGATAGTATATATTGATTGCAGGTTTCATTTCTAAGACTAGAAGGGGGCGATCTCTACGGAGACATGAAGGGTCGATTCATACTAGCGATGGTTGACAAGCCATCGTAGAAATAAAATAATAAATAAAGGCCTGAATGGCCTATTTCGAACATTGCTACTTCCAAACCTAGGTGAAATCATTGATGATAATAGGTATAGAAACAATACAAGCAATAATCCTTAAGTTTTCTCTCGCTCAAATAATTTTAGTTCTCCTCCTATAACTGATTTTAAAATTGTATCCCGGCTATGTTGGTATATTTTGATAGTGTGCTCTCCAGCCTCCATGAATTTGAAATTCTCCAGGAGTAGGATGTCAGTCGTGCAGGTAGAACTATTACAATCTCCTAAAAAAGATCCTGCACCATTGGTTAAGTTCAATGAAACGATGTCCTCAATAGATTCTTTAGTTGGGTATTCAGTGATAATCTTAACATATATGTTTTGATAGTCAAAATCTGTTTCAAATTTAATACTAAAAAAAAGATCATGAAACACTTCCGTAGATCCGACTTCAAAATCATAGGTCAATGGATTTTCATATTCCCAGAGGCCATTTGGTATCGTCTGATTTTTGGAATATTTCGGATTATTCCCACATCCTATAATTCCCAAACAAAAAAGGGTGAATAATATATGTTTTGTGATTTTCATTTGGTTAAAAATTTCATTTTCGCTGAAAATTAAGAATTTATATTTAATCGTGTTTTCTACATTTGATCGTTTTCCCGCATTTGATCGTTTTCCCTGCATTTCTACAAAAGCCAATCAATTTCTCCAAAATGTTTTAAAGCCACGATTCTATTATCTTTTTGGAGACCTGAACTTGTTCTCGAGTTTCATAAAAAATAAAATTTTATGGGCATTAAAAACGAACCTTTGATCTTAATTGCTTCCTCTGATCTTAAATGTTTACTCAACGGCGTTTGATATGGCAAAAATAGTATTTTACTTGTTGGATTAAAATTACAACTAAAAAATGACTACTCATGACATTTAAAATCCTTGAAAAACTAAATATATTAACATTTAGATGCATAGGCGCTGATAAAAAGTAAGTTACATATTGCGTTTTATTCTAATATTTTATTAATTTTGTATGTTTTTGCTCTGTGTTTTATTTTGTGACGAGTAATTGAAACGAAATAAAACTGCAAAAGAAGAGTTAGTAATAAATGAAGTATTGTATTTAAAATACTAAAAAAGAAATCGTTTGATAGCATATCTAAATGGAAAATTGACGCTCAAGACTGCAACCTACGTCTATGTAGATTGTAATGGAATCGGGTATCATGTGAATATAAGTCTGAATACATATTCTCAATTGGAGAAACTGGAGGAAGTGAAAATCTTAACATACGTGCATACGAATGATGATGGGCAGACGCTTTATGGATTTATGAATGATGAAGAGAGAGCAATATTTGTTTTGTTGATTTCGGTTTCTGGTGTTGGTCCCAATACAGCAAGGGTGATCATGTCATATATGACAACTGATGAAGTGAAATCTGCCATCGTACATGAAAATGTAGGAGCTATAAGCAAGGTAAAAGGCATCGGACCCAAAACAGCCAAAAGGTTAATTTTGGATCTGAAAGACAAAATACTCAAAGTAAGTGGGGATCAACCGATATTAGTAGGCGGGGGTAACAATACGCTACGAGATGAAGCGTTAAGTGCTTTAGTTGCATTAGGGTTTCCTAAAAACGCAGTTGAAAAGCAACTAAAATCTGTAATAACAGCCAACGCTGATGTTGACTCCGTGGAAGAAGTTATCAAGCTGGTTCTGAAACAGATGCGATAACAACTCATCTACGAATTTTGGTTTTGAAGAAGAAGTTTTTGGTAGCGTATAGTTTCAAAACAATGCACTAAAAAAAGCTGAAATAATATGGTCTTTGATACAATGTCTTCCTTTGTGAATGCGTTTTTAATCGATGCCTTATTAGGTTTAATAATAATAAAACAAAGTAAAGCCCAACTAAACTGTTATTGGATTTATCTATTTAATTGATTTATAAGCTATTACACACTTGGATATACGAAATATGAAAATTACTCGAGCATTAGTTACAGTTTTATTTGTGGCTGCTTTTATATACGCCGCCATCGGTTCCGGTGGTAGTAGGAATTTACCAGATCCATACGAGGAGTTATATACTCCTACGATGGTGTCAGATACTATTCCAATAAAAGACAACTATGGAGATCACGTAACTGACCCAAATAACAATCCGTTTGACATCACATCTAATGTGATAGAACAGAAAGTAGAATACGATCCAGCAACTGGAAACTATATCATCTATGAGAAAATCGGTGACGAATATTATAGAACTCCTTCCTATCTCACATTCGAAGAATATCTAGAATTCAAGAAGAAGGAACAGCAGAAAGCGTATTTTCAGCGGCTAGCCGGAGTATCCTCCAAAAAGAAAGGACTCAATGCAAAGACTGATCCTATGGAACGGATTGATATCCAAAATTCCTTAGTGGATAGACTTTTTGGTGGTACAGAAGTGAACATACAGCCGCAAGGACAAGTGGATGTCACACTGCAGAGTACATATTATAATTCGTTTCAAGTAGAACAGGGATTTGGAGGAAATGGAGTTCAATTCAATCCGATAGATCCGGATGTAGATATTCGAGTAAGTACAGAGGGGAATATTGGAACAAAGTTGAATCTTGATTTCAATTATGATACACAATCTACCTTCAATTTCGATCAACAAATTAAATTAGAATACGATACAGAGGCATTTGGAGAGGATGATATTATCAAAAAGCTAGAAGCGGGTAATGTAAGTCTACCACTTAGAGGAAACCTAATTCAAGGTGCTCAATCTCTTTTTGGTCTTAAGACAGAACTACAATTTGGAAATTTGAGATTGACGGCTATCGCATCTCAACAACAATCAGAACAAAACAGTATCAGAATAGAAAATGGGGCTTCAGTTCAAGAATTTGAGCTTTCGCCAGATGAATATGATGAGAATAGACACTTTTTCCTTTCTCACTATAATAGAGCAACATTTGAAGAAAATCTTTCGAATCTTCCACAGGTCAAGACTTCATTCAGAATATCACAACTAGAAGTATGGATTTCTGAGGATAGACCAACTTATCAGCAAAGAAGTTCTCCAATCGTCGCCCTCTCAGATTTAGGAGAGCCAGACATTGAAAAGTATACAGGAGAATATCCGATTGGATCAGACTTTGAGCCTTTTAATGGGCTTTTGGGTGTAGGTAGTAAGTTTGATGATCAAATTGGTAAAGGAAATATACTTCCTGATAACAGGGTAAATGGAATATATGAGAATATTGTCCTGAATGAAAATAGCTTACCTGAATACGAAGATGTAGAATCTCAGAATTTAGTAGCATCAGTATTAGAAAGTAAGGGGTTTGTTCAAAATAGGGATTTTGCAGTGTTTACCGGTAGAAAACTATCTGGTAATGAATTCTCATATAACGAACAGCTCGGTATGTTATCTCTGAATATACGACTAAGACCAAACCAAAACTTAGCCGTAGCATATAATTATACTTATACAAGAAACTGTGATGAGATCTATAATGTAGGAAATCTATCTGCCGATGGATCTCAGTTTTCTAGCACAACGAGGGTATCTGAACCGGGACAGCAAGATACAATGACGAATGTAGAGCCACAGAAAGTGCTCTTTACCAAGTTACTAAAAAGTAGTAATCAACAGACAGATGTATCTACTTGGGATTTGATGATGAAAAACGTCTACCCTTTGAGAGCAACTCAACTTAATCCTGAAGAATTTCGATTTGATATATTTTATGAAGATGATTCAGATGGTTCATTAAAGAAATATATTCCAATATCTGGATTTATCAATCAACCATTACTAGAGGTATTTAATCTTGATAGATTAAATAAATACAATGATCCTCAAGCGGATGGACTATTTGATTTTGTTCCCGGAATTACGGTTATTCCAAGTAGTGGATCTGTCGTCTTTCCAGTTTTGGAGCCATTTGGTAGTTCTTTGGATTCGTTACTGAAAGGTCTTCCTCAAGAAGAAATAGATAAGTTTAAGTTTCAACAGTTATATGATACTTCAATAACAATAGCAAAGCAGAGTCTTGAATTTAATAAGTTCTTGATGAAAGGTGAAGTGACATCAGCATCTAATGGAGAGATAAATCTTGGGCCATTTGTGCCAGAAGGATCTGTTACAGTTAGAGCGGGTGGAGTTTTACTACAGGAAGGTGCAGATTATGAAGTAGATTATTCTCTTGGACGACTTAGGATAATAAATGATTCGTATCTACAACAAGGAACTCCAATCAATGTAAATTTTGAGGATCAATCCTTGTTTAGTCTTCAGCAAAAAACAATGTTGGGGCTTAGAGCTGATTATGATTTTAATGATAATTTCTCTTTAGGAGCTACTTATCTTAAGCTTTCGGAACGACCATTTACCAGAAAGGTGAACATAGGAAATGATCCTATAAATAATAGAGTTTTTGGGCTTGATCTGGCATATAGTAATGAAGCACCACTCGTTACTAAAATAGTAGATAAATTGCCGTTTTACAGTACGAAAGAAAAATCTAGTATTAATTTTTCTGCTGAAGCTGCATTCCTAAAGCCTGGTCACTCTGGAGCAATTAATGCTGGAGATGAAGATGAGGATAAAGGTGGAGTAGTAAGTATTGATGATTTTGAAGGAGCGGTAAGTGGTCTTCTTCTTGGTGGATTCAATCCTAATCAGTGGAGACTTGCCAGTACACCATTAGAATTTGATGAGTCTGGATACATTAATGATTTAAGATATGGTGCAAACAGAGCAAAAATCAACTGGTATTCAATAGATAGACAAGCAAGAAATGGAGGGGATAATGATAGTCCCTACACAAGACTAATTGATCAAGAAGAACTCTTTAATAGAGATGTGCAGGTGGGACAATCAGAACTTCTTACGTTTGATATAGGATATTATCCTAGCGAACGTGGACCGTATAATTTTGATTTGCCGGGTGGCTTGCAAGATACTTCAGGGCAGATTTTGTCTGCGGGAATAAAACCAGATGATGAAACAGCTGACGTTGAATTATTAGACCCTGAATCAAGATGGGGAGGGATAATGAGAAATTTTCAAAATACAGATTTCGAAGCTGCAAATTATGAGTTTATTGAGTTCTGGATGCTAAATCCGTATATGGCAAGGCCAGATGGTGAGCAACATGCTGCAAATGAAGAAGGAAAAATTGTATTTCAATTAGGTAATATCTCTGAGGATATAATTAAAGATGGGAATCAATTCTATGAAAATACACTGCCGTTAGGGCCGGAATCTGTTACGTCTTTGACGCAGACAAATTGGGGGCAAGTATCTCTACTACAACCCGTAAGTAATGGATTTGATGTTCAGCGAGGTTTTGTCCAGGATGTTGGATTTGATGGTATAAAAGATAGTTTGGAAAGTATACTTCATGCGGATTATCTAAACTCATTATTTACTGGTGGGGATGTTTATAATTCGGATATACAGAATGATCCAGCAGGTGATAATTATGATTTTATCAATGCTCAGAATTCTACAGAAAGTTTGCTTGCTCGTTTCAAGAACTTCAATAATCCTGAAGGAAATGCACCGATAGGTCCGGATAATGTAGATAACCAATTTGCAAGAGGAAATAGGAATCCAGAATCAGAAGATCTGAATAATAATAGATCATTAGATACAGGAGAAAGTTACTATAACTATGAAGTAGACATCAAAAAAGCAATGGGCGATAGTCTAGATCTATCTGGTTCGGGGAATAGATATGTAACGGAAAGTAAGACGATTCCTGGAAATAATGGAAGAGAAGATGAAATCTGGTACAGGTATAGAATTCCAATTGTAAACAATAACTTTAGTACTAAAGTAGGAGAAATTGCAGGATTCAGAGCGATACAATTTATGAGAATGTATATGACTGAATTTTCTTCCGCCAAAACATTCAGATTAGCTGATTTTCAATTGGTAAGAAATCTATGGAGAAAAAGTGATGTGGTTTGTGACTCAAGTGATATTAGTGAATTAGATGTAGTATTTAGTGTTGATGAAGTAGGTGTAGAAGAAAATGGAGATAAACAACCATTCGGCTATGTAACACCAAAAGGAATTGTACAGGAGGAGCTATTTAGTACGTTTGCAAATCTACTGCAAGATGAAAAATCATTATCACTTAATTTCTGTAATCTAGATGATGGATGTGAAGTTGGGATTAATAAACTAGCGAAGCTAGATTTGACCCAATATGATAGGCTTCAACTGTTTATGCATGCTGAAGAAGAGGTTGGCACAGAGATTCCTGAAGGGGAGCTCTATGGTTATATCCGATTTGGTAAGGATTTAGTTGATCATTATTATGAATATGAAATACCACTTAAGATCTCTGATGCAAGTGTAGCCAATCCACAAACACGAGTGTGGCCTGATACCAATATGATAGATGTAAAGTTTTCAGAATTCAAGCAAGCTAAAATACAAAGGATTATAGCGAATGCTTCGTTAGTAGAGGAGTTTCAATACTTTGACGAAGGGAGACCTGATAATACAGGTGTAATTCGAGTCAAGGGTACGCCAAGTTTAGGGTATATAAAAGTATTCGAAGTAGGAGTAAGAAATAGAAGTCCTGAAGATGGACAAGAAGCATTCTGTGGTGAAGTATGGGTAAATGAATTGCGAGCTGCAGGATTAAATGAAAAAGGAGGAATGGCAGCACAGGCTAGGCTCCAAATACAAATGGCTGACCTTGGAGAGATTAATCTTGCCGCTAATTATAGTACTGTAGGCTGGGGTGGTCTTGATCAAAGATTATTAGAACGAAATAGAGAAGAAATTTTGCAATATGATGCAGCGGCTAATCTACAATTGGGCAAGTTTTTCCCATCAGATTGGGGCATTAATATTCCTTTCTACGCTCAGTACTCAAAAGATAATTCTTATCAGCAGTTTGATCCATATGAAAGAGATTTAACGGTCGATGAAAAGGTAGAAGCACTTCAAGCAAGAGGGAGTACAGATGAAGAAATAAATGACGTAAAAGAAAGAAGTAAAGAAACCTCTACCGTGAAAACATTCAACTTTACGAATGTGAAGAAAGAAGGTAAAGGTGGAAAACCTTGGAGCATATCCAACTTCAGCGCATCTTATGCTTACACGGAAACTGTCAAGACAGATGCCATTATAGAAAAGGATATTACACAAGAATATGCCACAACTGTAGATTATAATTATTCTAATAAAGCGAAGGCAATTCAGCCATTCAAAAAGGTTAAGAATAAGAATCTGAGATTGATTAAAGAGTTTAATTTTAACTTGTTGCCGAAGAGTTTTACCTTTTCGACTAATATCAATAGACTGAAAAATAGTAGGACATTTAGATTGCCAGCTACTCCAGTATTCCAGTTTGATGATAGGCGATTCCTATGGGATAGAAACTATGGATTAAATTGGGATTTCTCTAAAGCACTGAAATTTACTTTTAGAGCTAAAGCATCATCATTAATTGATGAACTAAGGCAGGTAGGTATTGCTGAGACTGCGGAACAAAGAGATTGGGCAGATGAGACAGGGAGTAAGCTAAATGCAGATGGTAGTCAGTATGATCAATCCCAAGAAGATGATTATCGAAATAACAATCTAAGAAATCTTGGTAGAAGTAAAAATTACACACACAATGTAGGTTTACAATATACTCTGCCGATTAGGTACCTTCCATATATGGACTGGATCAATGTGAAGACAGATTATAAGGCAGATTATTCTTGGGCTGCGGGTTCATTGATACGTATTGATGATGTATCTTCTGATAGGTTCGGAGCTGATGGGACACCATTAGGAAACATTATACAGAACAATCAGACGAGATCTATAAATGGAACATTCAGTTTTGATAAGTTATATGCAAAGTCTAAGTACTTAAAGAAAATAGATAAGGGAAATAAGAAAAGCAGACGATCAAGATCTCGTAACTCTACTTCTAAGTCTAATGCCAAAAATAAAAGTAAGGGCAAGACATCAAAGAAAGATGAGAAGAAAGAAGAACGAGAAGTAACGATAATAGAGCGAATTTTACTGAGGCCTTTATTATCGCTTAGATCTATTAAAGCTACCTATAAGGAAACGGAGGGTACGCTTATTCCAGGGTTTATGGAAGAGTCAAGTTTACTTGGTCTTGCGAATGGATTTGGAGCTCCAGGTTGGGGTTTTGCAGCGGGTTTAAGGCCTAATGTCATAGACTTGGATGATAATGGTAATATCACTTCGGATGCTTGGATAGTTGATCCAAATAAGAAATCTTGGTTTAATCCTAGTCAAATTTTTAGTGAACAAATCAGTCAAAGTAATTCAAGAACTATAGATTTTAAAATTGCTCTAGAGCCGTTCAAAGATTTTGATATTGATATTGACTTTAAGAAGTCATATAGAAATGATGCGACGTTTATTTTAACCAATAAAAACGTACCGAATCCTGACCTTAACTTTATTGATAATCCTGAATTTGTTTCGCAAGCTCAATATGAAGTTGGGTCGTTTGAGGTTACAAATATGGGCATAGGTTCAATGTTTACGGATGCTTCAGAATTGTATGCTCAATTTAAAAGTGCGAGAGAGAGCATTTCTAACGAATTAGCAATAAGGGACTTTAATGCGATTGGTGACCTTAATAACCCAGATGCGTTGAATCCGCATTCTGAAGATTGGTTTACCGAAGGTGTGGATACACTATACTATGAAGGCTATGGACCTAACAACTATGATGTTGCCGTTCCAGCATTTTTGTCTACTTACTTAGGAGGTGAAACAAGTGATTACTCAGATCTTTCTTCGGATGCTAAGAGTCTTAGTTGGTTGCCAAAACCTAACTGGACAATTAAGTATGATGGATTATCGAAAATGGATATGTTTAAAAATGTATTTACTAGTTTTACAATAAATCATAGCTATAAAGGAGCTATGCAAGTGAATAGATTCAATACTACACTTGAATATAATGAAACGGATCTTTACAACACATCTCCAGTAAACGACAATTATTATTCAAGAATTCAGATCCCTGCTATAATCATATCGGATCAGTTTTCTCCTCTTATCGGAGTGTCTGTTAAGACAAAAGGGGAAATGACAATAGAAGCGGAATGGAGAAAGTCGAGATCGCTTGGTCTATCTCTAGAAGATCTAAGAGAGCAGACAAGTAACGAGATTAGATTTGGTTTCGGATATACAATCAAGAACTTCAGATCTGGTAAAAAGAAGAAAGGAAAGAGAAGAAAGAAAGATCAAGAAGCAGCTGAAAAGGATGATAAGAAATCTGGAGGTCTAGGAAAGTCTGGTAGCAATGGAGGAGTAAAGAATAATAGAGGAAAGACACTGACTATGAATCTTGATTTTTCAATTATGGATACTAAGGAGTTAATTTATGAAGTATCACAGGGAGTTGATGGACAGGTAAACAGTGGGCAGAATACTATTCAGATATCACCTAGTGTGGATTATGATATAAATGAAAATCTGACCATGAGATTCTTTTTTGATTATAATTATACGCAGTCTGCAGTCGCTATTAGTTCTGCAAGACGATTGAATATAAGAGGTGGAGTAACGGCTCAGTTGAAGATCAACTAAAAGATTGCACTACTTAGATATAGAAAAGCTTATTCATCAACTCGATGGATAAGCTTTTTTGATTATAGAAAGATCAGCCTATCTATTAATCTATCAAAAAAGTAAGGCCCTATTAGCACACCGCGCCCGAGCCAATCTAAACATCCCCCTTCGGAGGGGGCTTGGGGGTGGACGTTGTCGTATATTTAGTCATCCACATCACTTCCTCTGCCCCTTGTTTCAGTATACCTTAAATATATTATTACTTCCATTATTCAAAGGTATTCGACATATCTAGCCTCTGTAATTTTTTCTCGTACATATGCAAAATAGCTTTCGCAAAAAATAACGATAAGAGAAAAATACCTTTTCTTGAACTCCCAATTAAAATACAACATTATATGTACCTTTACAACACATACAAATACATGAATATTGAGAGCTAAAAAATCCTTCGGTCAACACTTCTTAATTAATCAACCATTATCTAAGAAGATCGCTTACTCCTTGCGAATGGAGTCTGATATCAAGAATGTTCTTGAAATTGGTCCCGGTAAAGGAGTACTTACGAAATACTTACTTGAGCAGGATATTAACCTAAGGGTTTGCGAGGCGGATAAGGATATGGTGACCTACTTAGAAGATCACTATCCCAAATTACATGATAATATTATCTTCTTGGATTTTCTGAAGTTGGATATGAGCAAGGTATTTGATGGAGAGCCATTCTATATGATTGGTAATTACCCATACAATATATCTTCTCAGATACTATTCAAGATGGTGAAGCATAGAGAATTGATACCGGAGATGATAGGTATGTTTCAAAAAGAGGTTTCGGACAGAGTAATAGCTCCTCCTGGAAGTAGAACCTATGGTGTAGTCAGTGTACTTATTCAGGCATTCTATAAAGGAGAGAACGTAGTACGCGTAAGTCCTGGTTCGTTTAATCCGCCGCCTAAAGTAAACTCTTCAGTGATTAGGCTGACAAGAAAAGAGAATCTAGATCTAGGGTGTGATTATAGTCTATTCCGTACAGTGGTGAAGACAGCATTTGGCCAACGAAGAAAAATGATGAGAAATACGCTCAAAGGATTGGTCAAAGATGAAAGCCTGTTGAAAGATGATTATTTCAAAAGAAGGCCTGAGCAACTCGGTGTCGAAGAGTTCGTAGATCTGACCATAAGAATACAACAAGCACAGGAAGATTATAAAGGAGACGAAACTTCTGATTAGGGGAAAGTGTTGATATTACTGGTATCGTAAGTAGATGCTGATAGAGTCTGTTTTTGACTCTAAGATTAAATTAGAAAACGATTTCAAAAAATAACATAATGAGATTACAAGAGAGAATAATGCCAGATCTTAAGACAGCTATGAAAGCTAAAGATAAGCCTGCGTTAAGAACGATAAGAGCTGTGAAAGCAGCCATATTACTCCAGCAAACAGATGGAACAAATACAGAAATGACAGAAGAGATGGAGATCAAATTGATCCAGAAAATGGTGAAACAACGTCAGGACTCAATGGACATCTTTGTGAAGCAGGGAAGAGAAGATTTAGCTGAAACGGAAAAGGAAGAACTAGAAGTATTGAAAAGATACCTGCCGGAGCAGTTGTCAGAAGATCAGATCAAGGAGATCGTAAGTAAGATAATAGCTGATACTGGAGCTGAAGGGATGAAAGATATGGGCAAAGTTATGGGCCTAGCATCTAAAGAGCTTGCAGGGAAAGCAGATGGTAAAACAATATCTGGAGTTGTAAAAGCTTCATTGACATAAAACAAGATTATGGATTTTCGGATTAAAAGTATTGCGACTTTTACTTTGTGCTTGATCATATTTTTATCATCATGTACTACGATGAAACAGATTCCCAATGATAAAGCGGAATCAGATATCAAAGCGGTAATGAAGATGCAAGAACAAGCATGGAGTGATGGAGATGTACATCAGTTCATGGAAGGATATTGGAAATCCGAAAATCTATCATTTGTTGGTAAAAGTGGAATAAATAAAGGCTGGGAGACTACTCTGAATAACTATATCAAAGGATACCCGAGTAAAGATGCAATGGGTAAGTTGACATTTGATGTTTTAGAGATGAACAGGATATCGGCTGATGCTTATCATATGATCGGACGATATACTTTGGTCAGAAAAGCAGATAAACCTACAGGATTGTTTACATTGATCTGGAAGTATATCGATGGTCATTGGCTTATCGTATCCGATCATACTAGTGGATAGTACTTAAATTACATTACAATATGAGTCACAAACTCGGTCTGATAGGATATCCTCTTTCCCATTCATTTTCTCCTTCTTATTTCGCAGAAAAATTTGCTCAATTGGGCATCAACGATTCAGAATATCTTGCATATTCTATTGATGAAATTGGTAAGATCAATAAGATATTCGAATCAGGTGTCACAGGTCTGAATGTGACAATTCCATACAAAGAACTAGTAATACCATTTCTAGACGAGTTGAGCGAAGAGGCAGAGGAAATAGGTGCAGTAAATACCATTAAGATAGAGAATGGCCGTAAGGTTGGATACAACACTGATGTCTTTGGTTTTAAAGCTTCTTTGTTAGATCAAATAGGTGATGCGAGGATAGAAAGAGCTTTGGTTCTAGGAAGTGGAGGAGCATCAAAAGCTGTTAAGTTTGTATTGGGCAAACTGGGTATAGATTTTAAGATCGTATCGAGGAAAGAACAGTATTTGACTTACGGAAAATTGAATAGAGAAACCATTCAAAATCACAAATTAATTATAAATACTACACCGCTTGGAATGTATCCTAATGTGGATAATTGTCCTGATTTACCTTATGAAGGACTTACGAAGCATCATTTTTTATATGACTTAGTTTATAATCCAGAAAAAACATTGTTCTTGAAAAAAGGAGAATCTGCTGGAGCAGGCATAAAAAATGGAAATGATATGCTAATTTTACAAGCGGAGAAGTCATGGGAGATATGGAATGAGTATTTGAAATGAGTGAATACTAAATTGGTGACAGATTTTTCTTGAAATAAGCATGTAGATGCTTGATGTTTTTACCATCTTCGATAAATGTTTTTATTTGATACAATTGAAACATCAATTAATTGATGTTTTAGTAGATTTAATTTGAAATAAAAGAGCCTCTATGAGCGAATCTAAACCAGCTAATCCTTCGAGTGTAAATAATAATTCTTCTAGTATAGATTTTACGAATACGGAGATTGCTTTTTCTGCAAAGTCAGACAAGGAGTTAAAAAAAATGGCTAAATTATTCAGCCTCATGAATAAGAGCGCATTAGTTAATGTAGGATCCAAATTGGGGTTAATAGCGATTAAGCTGCGTCTTCCATTTGTAGATTATATCGTTAAACAAACAATCTTCCAACAATTTTGTGGTGGTGAAAATCTAAACGATTGTCAAAAGTCGATTGATACATTATATAAGAATAACACGCTCACCATTCTTGATTTTGGAGCGGAGGGAAAGAGTGAAGAGGAGGAATTGAATAATGTTATGTCTGAGACGATACGTGCTATTGAATTCGCGGCATCGAATGTATCAGTTCCTGTTATCAGTACTAAGATTACTGGTATGGTTGATAATGGTATTCTCATTAAGTTACAGAATAAAGAACAACTTAGCTCAGGAGAGCAAAAAGAATACGAGGCATTGCTGGAACGAATTGATAAAGTGTGCAGCAAAGCCGCAGAGTTGGAAGTCGGAGTTTTTGTAGATGCTGAAGAAAGTTGGTTGCAAGATCCGATTGATAATCTTGTCATGGATATGATGGCAAAGTATAATAATGATAGAGTCAATATATACAACACATACCAATTATACAGACATGACAAGTTAGAAGACCTGAAAGCGCATCACAAAATAGCTACTGAAGGCGGATTTTTGTTTGGAGCGAAGCTCGTTAGAGGCGCTTATATGGAAAAAGAAAGAGAACGAGCTTCGGAAATGAATTACAAATCTCCTATTCAACCTGATAAAGCTTCTACCGATAGAGATTTTGATGCTGGAATAGATTACTGCGTTAGGAATTATAAAAATATTGCATCATGCTGTGCATCACACAATCTAGAAAGCAATAGAAAACAAGCGGTTCTAATAGATGAATTGGGACTGGATAAAGCACATCCACATTTTAATTTTTGTCAGTTATATGGGATGAGTGATCATATAACATTTAATATCGGTAAAGCTGGGTATAATGTAGCTAAGTATGTACCATATGGTCCTATTAGAGATGTCGTTCCATATCTTATAAGACGTGCCCAAGAAAACTCTTCGGTTACAGGCGAGATGAGTAGAGAACTAAGCCTAATCAAAAGCGAAATCAAAAGAAGAGGAATCTAATTTGAATCAATAAAACCGATTTGTCTGACATCTCAAAGAGTGTCTGACATTTATTCTTTAAAATTAGATTTTGAAATCTAGCAACAAGGTTTTTAGTAAAACAGACCCATTCAAGAACTGATATTAAATAGGCAAGATACTTTGTAATTCAACATTTTGGCTTGCGCTCATCAAAGATCATAGCTACAAAAAAGAGCCGAACCACACATCAGGCTCGACTCTTATTAAAACCAAAACTCTATCTTGAGTGCAGTAATGAAATCCATTTCTGCACGTTATATCATCAGTGTACTTTTATTAACTTCTTTGTTACAGTCTTACCATTCTGTTCTAATGTAACATAGTAGATTCCAGGATGAAGATGTCTCAGATCTATTTGTTCCATTTGTGTTGCAGACGCGGTTAGAACCACTTTCTTATCTGTGTTTAGAACTGTGACAATAGCATTTTCTTTATTTGCTATTTCGACCCTTATGTAGTTAGTTGCTGGGTTAGGATGAATAGATAATTCCAATTCATTCTCAGCTTGCGCTACATTTGGCGACTCTTCAATTACAGGTGGATTTGATTTTGTGAAAAATCCTGCATCAATATGAGTTACTATATTAGACGATTTCACTGTGAAATACGGACTACTATAGATTCCTTCATTGAGAAGAATGTCACTGTTGTTATCCACTTCTATTTCTCCAGTTTCTAGAGAAGCTTCTAGCTCCTCATTGAATTTGTACACCATATGGTATTTACCAGGGCGAAGATTAGTAAATGAGATATTCTCGTCTCCTTCTATGCTAGTAATCAATTCAGAAACCATTTCATCACTTTCATTGTAAAGACTCACTTTTACATTTGATAAGTTAGCTTCATTGAGATCATAGACCCCATTTTGATTTCCATCAAACCATGCGAATCCGCCTATGTTTCCAGTTTCGAATAATCCCACATCGACATTCGGTACAGATAATACTACACCACTAGAGAATATATCTGATTCTCCATTTGGATTTATATCACTATCAATTAGATCGTTGCCCGCTGCATCGATCGTTGTGAAATCATAGGTTGTCGTAGCTAGATCAACAAATATATTATAGTTACCTACAGGGATTTCTTGAAACGCATATAGTCCTAGATCATTACTGATGGTAGAAGCCGCTACACCGCCGGCATCATCAATTAGAGATATTCTGATGTCAGAAATTCTTGGCTCCATTGATTGTCTTATTCCATCTCCATTGATATCTTCCCAGACTACACTTCTCAGAGATGCTGCTGATAAGAATATCCCACAATCGATAGCGTTAAAGTCGGCTCCATGCGCAAGTGAGATAAGTATTGTTTTACCAGTTTCGTCAGCATCACTATCGATATCATCCATATTACCTGCATCAATTGTTGTGATGGTGTATTCTTGAGGAATTACAAATTGGATAAAGTATAATCCTTGTTTTAGGCCAGAAAATTTATATTCTCCAGCGGAATTACTGGTTACCGTATCAAATGGTATTCCTGATAATCTGAAAATTACTACATCTATTCCTCCAACTCCAGGTTCCCCGGCATCTTGAATTCCATTTTTATCCAAATCTTCCCATATTCTATCACCTATACAAGCTGGAAGATATATTCCTGCATCAACGTTTTCTAATTCCTGTCCAGACGCTAATGATATAAGGTCTGTACTTCCCGTCCCAAATGCATTAGTGACGTCAGAATCTACATCATCATTACTAAGATTAGCTTCAGAGATTAAATACCCTTCAGGAATATCGAACACTACATAGTAATCTCCAACTTGTAAGTTTGTAAACGAGTAGAATCCTGTTGTATCACCTGTAGTTTGTGTTATTGTAGAGTCTATTTTCATACCTCCAGAGTATAGGAACACTTTATTGTTATCAATTCCAGGCTCAAGATTATTTCTAGTTCCATTACCATTCAGATCGGTAAATGCAATACCACTAATAGATGCTGCGATAGTCATAGATATATCAATATTATTATTTGTACCACTTAAGAAGAGCATGAAATCAGTGCAACCATCAGGATTTGCATCATTATCTAATTGTTCTGTCCCTACATCCTTTTTTCCTATCAAATACCCTTCAGGGATACTAACACATATCTTATAATTACCCGCTGGAAGATCTGTAAATTGATAGTTACCATTTTCGTCAGTAATAGTTACTTCCGATATTGTGTTGCTTATATCAGTAATAGTAACTGGCATGTTAACTATACCCGCTTCAGTATTACCTTGAATTCCATCATTATTAGCGTCTTCCCAGATGAAATTACCAACCTTTATTTTATTTACTATTCCTAAATCAATATCGACCATATCGTCAGAGTCTACTAAGAAAAATTGTTCTGTTTCGATCTCTGCACCAACGATTACAAAATCAGAATCTATTGTATCATCCGTGCCAATATTAGGTATCGTAGCTGTCTCATTTCCTATCATAGATGCACGTAACGTATAGAACCCTTGTGGCAGTAAACCAAATGTATATTCACCATTAGCATTTGTGATTTCTGTAGCTATAACTTCGTTCATTTCATTTAATAGAGCCATTGAAACAAAAGGTCTTGGTGTCTCACCAACTTGGTAAGTTCCATTGACATTTTCATCATCCCATACTAATCCAGAAATAGAGGCTCCAGTAAGTGGAAGTTCCATTAAACCTGCATCTATAGTAGGATTCATTGAATTAGATGTTACGAAGATTGTGTCAGTCGTTCCAGTATTAGCTAGAGTAGTGATAACATCTGAATCAATCGAATCATCCATTCCGATATCTGCATCTATAAATTTGTATAATAATGGTCTGATAAATTGGATTTTATATTCGCCAGGAACGATGTTTTCCATAAAGTAATAACCTGAAGCTTGTTTTCCTCCTTGAGCAGTCATAGCAGACTGTATGATCTGACCGTCCAAATTAAGAAGATGTACAGTTATTCCATTTATTCCTGGTTCATCATCATTTATTCCGTTTTCATTTTCATCTATGAATACCATGTCACCAATTTCTGCTAGCTGATAATATCCTCCGCTTATAGGAGGTATTTCATTGAAATAAGATACTGAAATGGTATCGGTACTTCCTATGCTTATTTCATTTGTAATATCATCATCTAAGTCATCAGGACCTTGATTAGCGTTTACATTAAAGAAAGTCTCGTCTTGGTTCTCAAATACTAAGAAGTAATCTTCTGCTAAAACATCAGTGAATTCATATTTACCTTCTGAATCTACTAAAACGCTTTCAAGCAAAGTGCTGTCGGCAAAAAATAGCCTTACTTCCACATTGCTTAGATCCAATTCATTTGTATCTCTAATTCCATTGTTATTATCATCAATCCACGTGAAACCTTCAATGGTTACGGCTCCATCTATTAAACCAGCATCTATGTTTTCTACAATCGTCCCAGTTGTTATTGTTATTAAATTTGTACTTCCTGGTGCTTGAGCGTTAGTGATATCACTATCTAATGCTGGATCTGTTGGTTGTAAAGGTAAAGTTGGCATATATCTTTCTGTCGTATCAAATACTATGTAGTAAGAACCTACATCTAACGTATTGAATGAATACTGACCAAAGTTGTCTGTGGTAGTTGAACCTACCTCATTATTTGAATCATTATAAAGTTTGACACCAATACCTTCTACCGATTTATCATCAATATTCTGTATCCCGTCCATGTCACTATCGATCCATACTTCACCGCTAATACTATTAACATTACTATCGATAGTTGAATATCCTCCATCGATATCTAAGTTACATTGATTACCAATTAGAGCGAAAACGGATGTCGTACCATCACCATTCTCACCTGTTATATCAGAGTTGAGTGCAAGATCCGCACCTACGCTTGACGTAAAGTTTAATGTATCTATAGTTGCAAAAGATATATAATAATCACTAATAGCGAGCGAGTCAAATAGATAATACCCATTTGTCCCGTCAGTACTAGTACCTGTTATTGTAGAATCTAGAAT
This sequence comes from uncultured Saprospiraceae bacterium, assembly GCA_938003955.1. GTDB lineage: Bacteria > Bacteroidota > Bacteroidia > Chitinophagales > Saprospiraceae > CAJXUU01. Next base: position 44,504 of record CALKXE010000134.1, read on the forward strand.
TGTTCCATCAGTACGGTGTAAGTAGATAGAAATTCCATTTAAGCCAGATTCCATATCATCTTGAAGACCGTTTCCATTACTGTCTAACCATACATAATCTCCCACTTTAGGTAATGCTTGATACCCAGCTGAGTTAGTAAGGTTTTCTGCATCAGCTAAAAGTGAAATTATTGCTGTTGATCCAGGTACTATTTCACTAGTTACATCTGAATCGGTTAGATCATTTCCTTGATTAGCGCTTGTGAATACATGACCGTCTACCATCTCAAATACCAAGTATACATCACCACTTTCAATATTTGCGAAACTATAGAATCCTATTGCACTTGATGTAGTTTGATCTAAGAATGTATCGTCGCTCTTGTATATTGAGACAGCTACATTAGCTATGGTAGTCTCTCCGATTTGAAATTGACCATCATTGTTTGTGTCAAGCCAAGTGAATCCACCTATTGTTGATGGCTTCTCAACGAATCCAAAATCAATGTTTAACAATTCGTCACCTGATGATATTAGTGTGATTGAAGATGTAGCTACACCATTGACTAACATCGCATCAGAATCTAATTCTTCATCTCCTTGGTCAGCCATCGTCAATGTATAGAATGATTCTGGTGTCAGCTCTATCGTATAGTTTCCAGGAATTAATTCTGTAAATATATAATAGCCTGTTTCATCAGTAATCACTGAGTCTAATATCATATTCATGCCGTCCATGATATATAGTTTTACACCTTGAATTCCAGGTTCACCTAAATCTTGAATTCCATTTTTATTTAAATCTTCCCAAACAAAATCTCCGATAGACCCATATGTGTAGAAACCAGCATCTATATCTGATAGGTTTTGGTTTGCTGATAGTGTAAATGAGGCAGTAGCACCAAGGCTAATCACTTCATCGACATCAGAGTTAAGAGCCATATTTGCGATATGAGTCGTGAATTCTAGAGATTCAGTTTTCACAAACTCTATGTAATAATCACCAATAGGTAGATTTTCAAACTTATAAGTTCCTTGAGCGTTAGTCGTTGCTGTTCCTACAAGGCCTTGATCAGTAACCTTTCTTAGGTTTACAACGATATCTGTAAGTATCGGCTCGTTGTTTTCTCTTATTCCATTTCCATCTAGATCTTCCCATGTTAGACCCTCTACACTAGGTAGCAAGATATAACCGGCTGCATTACCAATTGATAATTCATTCGGGAGTAGTGTAATATCTGCAGTAGAGCCTACACCGTTTGTTCCATCCACATCAGAATCAAATAGATCGTCACCTATGTTTGCCATAGTAAACAATGAACCATTAGGGAGCTCAAAATGCAAGTAATAAGTACCCGCGTTTATGTTTTCAAAAGAATAAAATCCATCAATGTCACTTAGTGTATCTGCTACTAGGATATCATCTGTATCAAACAATGAAACTAGAATATCTGATAATAGCGCTTCTCCTATTTGATACTGACCATCATTGTTTTGATCTATCCACGTGAAACCAGAGATGGTAGCTGAACGAAGGAAGAAACCAAAATCAATATCTACATTCTGGGTGCCAGACGCAATAGTTATCGAATTAGTAATTATCCTATTATCCATGACTATACCATCACTATCTATAGTAGTATCTGTTCCTAAATTTATTGTAAGTGAAATATTGTCCCCAGCTTGAACCTCCAAAGTATATTGGCCAGGAACTAGATTTGTAAATTCGTACAAACCAGCCATGTCTGTAATTGTGGAGTCTAATACCATATTCGTATTATCTATGATATATAGTTTTACTCCTTGGATACCTGGTTCACCTAAATCTTGAATTCCATTTTTATTTGAGTCTTCCCAAACAAAATCACCGATAGATCCATATGTGAAGAAACCTGCATCTATATCTGATAAATTTTGATTTCCTGCTAGTGTGAAGATAGAAGTAGCACCAATGCTAATCATACCATCTACATCAGAGTTAAGCGCCATATTTGCAATATGGGTTGTATACTCCAAAGCTCCATTTTTCTCAAACTCTATGTAATAATCACCGATAGGTTGACTTTCAAACTTATAAATTCCTTGAGCATTCGTTGTCACAGTTTCTACGAGAGTTTGATTGGTAGCATTTCTAAGATTTACGACGATGCCTGAAACGATAGGCTCGTTATCTTCTCTTATTCCATTTCCATCTAGATCTTCCCATGTTAGACCTTCTACACTTGGTAGTAAGATATAACCGGCAGCATTGTTTAATGACATTTCATTAGGAAGTAGAGTGATTTCATCAGTTGTACCTGCACCATTAGTGCCATCGACATCTGAATCTGAATTATCATTACCAATGTTAGCACCGGTAAATATTGATCCGTTTGGAAGTTCAAATTGTAGATAATAATTGCCAACGGTTACTTCTTCAAATGAGTAAAGGCCATTTATATCAGTAAGAGTGTCGGCTACTAAATTGTCACCGGTATCAAATAGTGATACTAAAATGTTTGATAACAACATTTCTCCCATCTGAAACTGACCATCATTATTTACATCTATCCATGTGAAACCAGAAATGGTTGCAGGTCGAACATTAAATCCAAAGTCAATATCTGTATTCTGATCACCGGATACAATAGTAATTGGATTAGTACTTATCATATTGCCTATGAGGATACCATCACTGTTTAGAGAAATATCTGTTCCTGTATTTATTGTAAGAGAAAGTGAATCATCAGCTACAACATCTAAAGTATACACACCTGGCGCCAAATTTGTAAACTGATACATACCATTTTCATCAGTTACCATAGAGCCTTCTGGTGTTCCCGTTTCATCTCTGAGCGTGATTGACACTCCTTGAATTCCTGGTTCACCTAAATCTTGAATTCCATTTTTATTTGAGTCTTCCCAAACAAAATCACCGATAGATCCGAATGTGAAGAAACCAGCGTCTATGTCTGATAGGTTTTGATTTCCTGCTAGTGTAAAGATAGACGTAGCACCAATGCTAATCATACCATCCACATCAGAGTTTAGAGACATGTTTGCGATATGAGTTGTGAACTGTAAAGCTTCAGTTTTTATAAACTCTATATAATAATCACCGATAGGTAGATCTTCAAATTTATAAACGCCCTGGGCATTGGTAGTGGCAGTTCTAATAATGTCATCATTACTATCTCTAAGATTGACAACGATATCCGTTATGATTGGCTCGTTATTTCCTCTTATTCCATTTCCATCTAAATCTTCCCAAGTAAGACCTTCCACACTAGGCAGTAAGATGTAACCTGCGGCATTATTTAGTGACATTTCACCTGCAAGAAGCGTAAAATCGGCAGTTGTACCTGCACCATTTGACCCATCTACATCAGAGTCTGAATTATTAGCACCAATGTTAGCATCTGTAAATACAGAACCAACTGGCAATTCATAATGCAGATAATAAGTACCTGCTATTTGATTTTCAAAAGAAAAAGCTCCATTTACATCAGTAAGCATATCATCTACTAAAAGATCGTCTGCATTAAACAGAGAAACTAAAATACTAGATAGTAATAGTTCTCCATTTTGATACTGACCACTATTGTTATCATCTATCCATGTAAAACCAGAAATGGTAACGGGTTGAAAGAAAAATCCAAAATCAATATCATTATTCTGAGTATTTGATAGGATAGTAATAGGATTAGTAGTTACGATATTATCAATTATAATTCCATCACTATCAAGTGTACCATTTGTTGCGGCATTC
>CALKXE010000135.1 GCA_938003955.1 uncultured Saprospiraceae bacterium
GGACATGCTGAAATCGGCTGGTCACCACAAAACGGTAGGAATTGGAATGAATATAAAGTCAGACTCGGTAGACATGAAAATCGATTAGTCGAAATGGGTATTGATTTTTATAGATCTGCACTCATTACAAGAGACTCTATACAAGGTCAATAAATGGCTACATCCGAGCAATAAATTTTGTTTAATCGACTTTAATACGCAGCGTTGTTATTTCTATAAATTTTAGATATAAATCTATTAATTATAATTAATTCGTATTCCTCTGCAACGAATTACAGATTAAGAAAATCTATATAGTATACCATCTAAAATCAACGGATCATGAACTACTATACTACTAGATTATTACTAAGTTTCTTTTGCTGTTTTTTGTTTTCATCAGTACTCACTTCTCAACATACCATTTCAAGTGATGCTCCGAATTTAACCAGTGCTTGTGATGGCGAATGTTTCACTTACACAGCTCAAAATGGAATTGGTGGTCCTTATTTTTGGATCACAACCGGAGAGATACAAGGAAGTAACAATGATATTGATGCAACCATTTGTTGGAATGTAATTGGTGATAATAGTATACAAGTAGTTGATTTTTCAGCTCCATTTATAAGTCAATCCGCGTTCCAGAACGTTTCTGTGATAAGAATACCTAAACCAGAAATAATATTTCCACTCTACCCAGACTGTATTGTTCGTGATTCGATTGAAGGTAATCCACAGGGTGATAAATTTAAAACGGTTGATTGCCGAACAGTATGTTCGGGTTCAACAGCTACTTACACATCACTGATTGGTAATGGCTCATCCGTTATTTGGGAAGTAGAAGGCGGAACTATTATAAGTCAATCGCAAGAAGATATCACCATTGAATGGAATATTGATGGATCGGCAAGCATAAAAATAATTGAAACAAATAATGGTTGTATTGGATCGGAAAGCTACTGTATAGAAATACTAAAACCATTAGATGTGGACATAGTGGTACTTAATGGTGCTGCAAATGATATTACTATATGCTTAGGTCAAGAAGTATATTTTCATGGAATTGGCAGTGAAAATGTTACTAGTTTTGATTGGGACTTTGGAAACGATACTTATGCGGCAGGAAGCAGTACTACTGCTTCATATGACCAAGCAGGCTCATTTATTGTGACGCTTGTCGGCCGAACTGAATGTGGCTGCTTTGCAACCAGCGAATACACAGTAAATGTAGATAGTGATCCCGGTCCAGAAATAATGTGTACAGGTACCGTTTGTGGTGGTGACGAACAGACATATTATGCTGCGGAAAGTTGTACAAGTTACACTTGGGGCATTAGCACTAATGGATCAATCGTTGATGGTGGAGGTGCAGTTGATGATTTCATCACAGTCCTATGGGCTAGCGGTCCAGCTGGTGAAATCAGTCTAAGCACCGCAGGCTGTAGTACTCCATTGTGTGCTCTTGCGACAACTGTTCAGATTCCCATTATAGATAACAATGCAATCATAGCAGGACCATCGATCGTATGTAAAGATGGCTTTTCCAATTATTCTGTACAATACTATAATGGCACAGACTATATATGGAACATCATTGGAAATGGAAATATTATAAAAGGATTAGGGACAAATGAAATAACGATAGAATGGGATGATTTCCCTAATTCTCCAGATCAAACTACTATTGAAGTATCATATGATAACTGCCATCTTGAATGCGGTGGGCAAGCTACTAAGGTTATCGATCTGAAACCAAAATTTACATTACAACTAGATGAAAATATTTGCACTGATCAATCAACTTATATCAGTGCATTAGTAGGATGGAATTCTGCAACTGTAGATTTTGAGATTATAGACCCGTCTAGTGTCTCTACGTTATACATAAATGAACAATTCATATTAGAAACTTTCACTATCCCAGGTGAATATACTGTAATAGCCACTGACGCTGCAGACTTATATTGTAATGACCGTATCGAAGAAACATTCACTGTTTTAGAAAAGCCCGATGCTCCTATGTCAATCAATGGTCCATTATCGATATGCAAGGATGAATTCTACTCTTATTCAGTAAGTGCACCGAATTCTAACTATAGTACGAGATGGATCATAAAAGATGGTACAAACTCCAGCTTTCAACTAGGTAATCAAATAAATATACAATGGACAAGTAATGGGCCCTATGAAATAACTGTAAACTTTTATCTTCTAAATGGATCATGTTCATCAGAGGCTCTTGTTCAAAGCATATTACCTATTGCCAATGCTACAATTTCTGGCGCAGATATAACTTGCATTGATGAGACATCCAACTACGAAACAGGCATCTCAGGTGGAAACTCAGCAGACTGGACTATCTTCCCAAGCGATGCAGGAAGCATAAAGAAAAACAATGATAATACTGTAGACATCACATGGCACCTTGCTGGATCACATCAAATAAACCTAGATTTTTGTGGTGCATCATTAACACACAATGTAACCGTAAATCCATTACCCTCAACTTTAGTAAACTTTCCTGATAAAGTCTGCCCAGGAGAATTGGCAACTATTGATATTCCTGTTACATCATCTACAGTAGTTATAACGGACGAACTGGATAATCTAATAAGCAATAGCAATATCTCATTTGTTGCACCTGGAGAATATAAAGCGATAATAACAACGTCAGCTGGATGTGAAGAGATTATTCCTATTGTGATAGATACATTTATTCCACCTAATGTTAGAGTATCTTCACCACAAGAAAATGCATTTTGTATACCACACCCAGGTATATCAATAGTAGCACTTAATACAGATGATGGTTATACTTACGATTGGTTTCATAACGGAATAGCGCTAGGGATAACTGCCGCTCAAATAACAACAACTGCATATGGCGACTACCATGTCGTAGTTACTGATCAAAATGGTTGTTCGGCAACCTCTAATATACATACACTATACGAATGGTGTGTAGGTGATCAACCACCAGGAACATGCAGCGGTGCTGGTAATGCCGGCATCCTTCAACTGGGAGCTATATCGCTTACTTGCAGTGATCTACAGTTTCATCTTAAAGGTTCAACATATAATTCTACTTCTTTCACATGGAATTTTGGAGATCCAGATTCTGGAGTGGACAACACAGCTACAGGCACGAATCCAATACATTCATTTTCAAACGCAGGTTATTATTATGTTTTTTTACAAGGTAATATTCCAGGAGAGAGAGCAGTTGATATATTTGCCGTTCCAGCTGTTTCTAGATTTGACTATGATATAGCATGTGTAAACAGTGGTGTACAATTTAATAATCACTCCACTTACATTCCAGGCCTTCCAATAAGTCAATATTCTTGGGACTTTGGAGATCCGGCAAGTGGCACAGACAATACATCCAATGATAAAGACCCAATACATATTTATTCATCAACGGGTAATTATACCGCAACACTGGAGGTTACTGGAAATGATGGTTGTTTATCTTCGTTTCAATTAGAAGTAGAAGTTCTATCTGGTCCATTTGTGGATTTTGTAGTTCCACAATCTACTTGTAGCGACGAAGGTCTGCTATTCCTTGGTTTTGAATCAAGCGAAATACTGAACTACAAATGGGATTTTGGAGATCCTACCTCAGGAGCTGCAAACATATCTACTTCTAGCAGAGCCATCCATACGTTTAGTGCAAGTGGACTATATAATGTAAGCCTTACTGCTACTGATATTTATGAATGTGTTACAACAGTCACAAAATCACTATCCGTAACTACAACTTCACTGGCCGGTCAAATTGCCGCGAATCAATCATTTCCGATGTGTTTTGGCGAAGAAGTCACATTAGATGCTCCGACTGGAGGCCTCGCATATTTATGGTCTAATGGGGAATCAACTCAAACGATAACAACAGCAGCTCCAGGAATCTACTCAGTAACTATTGCTGATCCTACAGGTTGCCAGTATATACCAAACGATATAAATGTCTCTGTAGAAGGAGTAATCAATAGAAAGATTACGGCCACAATTTATGAAGATAACTACAGCTATTTGGGTGACCAGTACTTTGATAGTATAGTTATCTGTCAAGGAGAGTCTTTTTCATTTAATGCTACATACATTAATAGTGCAACTTATGCATGGTCAATGGGAACATCAACTAATTGGTTTAATGCTTCGACCTCATTTCCAGAATTAAACCCTGGAAATCATGAGATCTATGTAACGATAACTGATCCGATATCCGGTTGTCCAGTAAAAAGTGAACCTTTCAAGGTAATTGTCAATGAACTCCCAAGTCAAATAACATTGATTGGTGCAAATAGCAATCTATGCGAAGGAGAATCACATACCATTTCAATAGATAGTCCAGATAGTGCAATGAAGTACTATTGGAACACGGGAGAGGTAGGACCGACGATTACTGCAAGTGCTGCTGGATCCTACTTTGTTACCGCTGTGAATAACAATGGGTGTGAAAGAAAAAGTCCTTCAGTATGGATAAGTAAAAGACCTGATGCAAATAGGATTAATGTTGGCTGCGCAACAGCTTGTTTTCCAGATACGATTTGCACACCATATATTGACGGAGCATCTACCTACCAATGGTTATTAGATGGTTCACCAATTAACAATGTTTTTGGAAATGATCTTATAGTAAGTCAAGCGGGAGATTATCAATTACTAGTTGAGAATTACAACGGATGTCCAGACACAAGTGAAGTCTTCACAATAGAAGCAGAACCAAGTGATCAAACTATAACAGGTCTTGTCTTTATAGACGAAAACGGAAATGGTATCTGGGATGCAGGAGAGGATTTATTAGCAGGAGTTCCAGTTCATATATATGATGGAACAACAATAGAAAGCACAACTACAACTGACGCCAATGGTCTATATTTATTTGACCCTATTACCGTCATTAATCCATTGATACAAATAGATACAACAGGACTGAATCTCAACTTGAATGGTGGATTATTTGAAGCTAATGTAAATTTCTTAACGTGTATCGAGGATAAAACACAGGATTTTCCATTGATAAAAACTTGTACAACGATAGAAGTTTCTGAAACAAGAATGGTTTGTAGTGGCCAAACAACTACCATTAATGGTATAGTACTAGCTGAAGGAGATACATGGCCTTTTATGGATACTAATGCTCTAGGCTGTGATTCTATAACTAATGTTTTAGTCCAAGCCTATCCCACTCCACAAGTTAATCTTCAACCACAGGCTACTTGTATGGGGCAAGATAATGGTCAATTGGAAATAAGTATCATAAGTGGAGGTTTAATGCAATTTACAATTGATACTTCAACAACACTATCACCAGATCTAACCTACATTAATATTTCAGCTGGTATGCATACACTTTGGTTATTTGACGTAAATGGATGTTCTTCTTCTTTTGCTTTTGAAATTATTGAAGAAGCTACGCCGGATATGACTTCTATAATCCAGAAGCCGTGTGATGGAGGTGATAATGGATCAGTACAAATATCCCCTCTTATAAGTGGTAATTACGAATACTCCTTAGATGGAGTTACATTCAGCCCAAATAACTACTTCGACGGATTGAGTGATGGAATAATAAATATATACGCTATAGATAATGCAACAGGATGTATGCATGAATATCCTATGGAAATAGAGTCAAATCCGGCCCCTGAAATAGACTTAATTCCAACTAGTACTTGTGCTGGCATGATGGATGGGAGTATTACTATCTCCCCTGTTTCAACTGGTAATTACCAATACTCTATGGATGGACTTACATTTGGAGATGATCTATACTTTGGATCACTTGCACCTGGATCGCAAACAGTGTATATCAAAGAGGATGGAGAATGTGTACAAATTATGTCAATCAACATTGGCGAGGAATCGCAACCAATAGTAACTTTCGATACAGAAGATGCATGCGTTGGTATTGCTAATGGACAAATAATGATCAATAGTACTTTTCAGAATCTAGAATATTCGTTGGATCAATTAACTTATATAAACGATAGTACACTAACAGATCTGCCTGCAGGAACATATGAGATTTTCGTTAGAGGTGATGACGACTGTGTCCATCCATATGATGTAGAGATAGATGAATCCCCTGATATGGATGTTGACTTCGAAGATCCGTTGATGGATTGTACGGTTACAGAAGTAACACTAGCTCCTTCTGTTTCGAATGAAGTTGGTGATGTTACATATTTATGGGCAGATGGATCAGAATCGCAATCGCTTACGACTGCAACTAATGGCATATACGACGTAGAAATAAGTGATAAGTGTACAACTAGGTCATACAGTTACAATGTAGAACTAGAAGAAATAATAGCTGAGCAACCCGTCTACTTTCCCAATATATTTTCACCTAATTCTAATGGTGTAAATAATTGTTTTGTGCCAGTGCTCAGCCCCGAAACACAAATAATCAGTTATAAACTAACCATTTTTGATAGATGGGGAAATAAGTACTTCCAGACTACAGATCTAATGGATTGTTGGGATGGAACATACAATAATAAAAATGTAAGAGCTGGAGTATTTGTATACTTGATGGAGTTGGAGTACACCTATTGTGTAGATGTAAAGAGCCTGAAGAAGTATGGAGACGTAACAGTTTTAGAATAATGAAATAATAAAAATACTTCACAATACAACATTTAACCTTCCTCCTTGATTCAAGAGTCAATGAGGAAGGTTTTTTAGTTTGAGAGTAGATGTTTTATTTATATATGTAAAATAGTCGTCATTTGTAAAGTAAATTTATTTTCAGGAGAAACATTTTCATATATTGTTCATATAATAAAAACCTTACACTTTTTTAATACGATAGCCTCCTATGAAATTTACAATTATACTTCTTTTATTATTGACCTGTTTTACCATAAAAGCGCAATGTCCAACTGAGGAAATATTCATAAACTCACAAGATGAAATGAATCAATTTTCGATTGACTATCCTGATTGTACTGAATTAGAAACAAGCATTTTCATTTCTGGAAATGTAACTAGTCTTTATGAATTAGAAAATGTGAATTCCATAAATGGTTCTTTAACTATAGATGGCTGTTCTGATTTAACATCCGTTGATGGTCTCGTCCTTTTGAAACAAATATCAAATGGACATTTAATAATTTCAAATAATCCCATTTTAGCAAATCTGGAAGGTTTACGACAGCTTAAAACAACAAGTGTGGATTTAATAATAGAAAATAATCCTAGTTTATTTTTTTGCAAATATGAATTTATTTGTCAGGCTATAGATTTAATCCCAGAAATAGAGGTAACCATCCTAAATAATGGACAGGAATGTAATAGCCTTGAAGGAAGTCAAACAATCTGTAATTTCGATCATTTCGGTATTCCATTTACGAGAATAGAAGCCTCGTTATCTAATGACTATGCTGTTAATTTGACATTTTCCACCAGTGATATATTCGATCAAAAATACGAGGCGGAGCATACCATTAATTTTGCTACACCCTTTAATGTAATTGGTACTCTAGATTATATAGAAACTAAAAATGGATATACATATCTGAATTACTCTCATCCGAATCCAAATCTAGGATCAAACTATTATCGTATAAAGACAACTATGGATAATGGATCTATACAATACAGCCAAGTGGCGTGGGTATTTGCTACATCAGATAGTAATTCAATAATTGTATACCCTAATCCTGCCATTGATAAAATACAAGTTAGAGGCCCTGAAAATAACTCATATACAATATGTGACTCGACAGGTGCAATTAAGTATCGTGGGATTATTACTTCCCATAACACAATAGATCTATCATCTTTAGAATCTGGCTTATTTTTCATCTATTTTGAAAATGGTATGGCATCCAAGTTTGTGAAAATATAAGATGAATGTAAAATCTTGTTTAGAGTCTCACCATTCTTTCTTTTTTATATTTATTATTCATTAACTAAACTTAAAATCCAGTTTCAACAATCCATCTACAATCCGAATCTCTTTCGCATCCGCTCTTTTTAAAACATCCCAAGTTTGCGATAGATGTACTTCCACTTACTATCCCACTAATATTATTATTCTCCAATGAATTAGTAATAATCTATTCAGTCTGTTCTTATCAGACCTTATACCACCTATTTTCATCTGAATCAACTCTGCATATCAGATTCATTTTCACAATCTCGTTGAGAATAAAATTAAAAAATATAATCTAATCAGATTGTATCATTACATTAAGAATTTGATAGTGACAGTCCTCCATCTGAAGAAGAAGAAGAAGAAGAAGAAGAAGAAGAAGAGTACATTATTGAGCATTTAATGTAGCTGTAAATAGATTTCATACATTTAGTATTTCGCATAAAAAAAGACCGCCTAACTTAATAGACGGTCTTCAAAAACATTAATTTCGATATTACTTAATATCATTATTTTA
>CALKXE010000136.1 GCA_938003955.1 uncultured Saprospiraceae bacterium
AAACGCACCAAGTTACATCATAATAAAAGGGATAAGTGGATTGACTAAATTTATGAAATCGGCCGTTTTCTTAGATATAGATTACAAAAAATTATTGGCCTTAGACCAGGAGCAAAAAGAGGCAATAAAGCCTTTTATGAATTATGGGTATTTCCAACTTGGAAAAAAAATAATTAATCAATATGAGAGCGTAACACCAGACGAATTATTTAATTTATCTCAATTTACTTCGGAGTTGAAAGGAATGGGTACATATTATATAGATGAAGCTCAAGATAAGATTGATCAAGAATGGAACGAAAAACTTTTAGCCACTAAAAGTCAATATTTGGGCATAAAACCATCCTCAAATCCACAAGCTGTATTTTCAATAGAATCAATGAGTAAGTGGACAGATGTGGATCAAAATGAATATATAGGTGCACTTACAAAACCATATGATTTAGGTAATAAGGCGTTTTATAATTGTCTTATTGATACAGTAAGTTATTCCGTTGATTCTGTTGATGGAGATTTGAGTTTATATCCACAAAACACGATTAATAATATTTCGAAAATTGTTAATACTATTTGTTTGAGTGCACCTATTCAATTACCGTACTACAATAAGTTGAAAGCTGACTTAAGGAGTTTATCAATTCATAAAAAAACTGTTAGTTTGAAGCTCATCGGCTACGTTATTGCCGCAATAATTTTCTTAATAAGTATGATATTATTGGATTTATAAAAACAGATAATAAAAAACACCAATCCGAATCCCTACCTTTACAATACCTAATCAAATAATAACAAAGAGGACAGTCCTCTTCTAAAATCGTAATTATGAAAAAAGTATATATAGTATCTGCTGTTCGTACCCCTATGGGTAGTTTCGGGGGATCATTGTCTTCGCTTACTGCACCTCAGTTGGGTAGTATAGCTATCAAAGGAGCATTAGAGAAAGCGAAAGTAGATTCTGCAAATATCGACGAGGTGTACTTCGGAAATGTATGTCAAGCTAACGTAGGACAAGCTCCAGCGAGACAAGCGGCACTAGGAGCGGGTATCGGTAATAATGTTCCGTGTACGACTGTGAATAAAGTGTGTTCTTCAGGAATGAAGTCTGTGATGTTTGCTGCACAATCTGTGATGCTTGGTCATGCAGAGATCCTAGTAGCTGGTGGAATGGAGAGTATGTCTAATATTCCATATTATATGCCAAAGGCAAGATGGGGATATAAATTCGGAGGTGGAGAACTTGTAGATGGTCTTCAAAAAGATGGCTTGACGGATGTATACAACCAGAAAGCAATGGGAACATCTGCGGATGCTACTGCTGTAAAATTCGATATATCAAGAGAACAACAAGATGCATTTGCAATCCAATCTTATGAAAGAGCTGCAGCTGCGACAGAGGCGGGAAGATTTAAAGATGAGATCATAGCAGTCAATGTACCACAGAGAAGAGGAGATGACCTAATCATAGCTGAAGATGAGGAGTACAAAAAAGTAAGGTTCGATAAGATACCTGGACTAAGACCAGCATTCGGAAAAGAAGGAACAGCTACAGCTGCTAATTCTTCGACTATCAATGATGGCGCCTCTGCAATTATAGTAGCCAGTGAAGATGCAGTTCAGAAATTTGGACTGACACCGATCGCTGAGATATTATCATTTGCGGATGCAGCACATGAGCCAGAGTGGTTTACAACTGCCCCAACATTAGCGGCACCAAAAGCGCTAAAAAGAGCGGGTCTTACAAAAGACGATGTAGATTTTTTCGAGGTGAATGAAGCATTCTCTGTAGTGACTTTAGCATTCAACAAAGAGCTAGGAATATCAGAAGATAAAGTAAATGTGAATGGAGGTGCTGTATCTCTCGGTCATCCACTAGGAGCGTCGGGTGCTAGGATATTGACAACACTAAACCATGTGCTTCACCAAAATGAAGGTGAGATCGGATGTGCAACACTCTGTAACGGAGGAGGAGGCGCGAGTGCGATTGTTATCAAAAAAGTATAAAACCGGCCAGACAAAGGCTAGATTAAGATAATAGAGCCAGAAATCGCAACAGTGATTTCTGGCTTTTCATAAGGTTAAAATTTTATTTTGCTGTAAATCAACGATTTATATTTAATCATTTCCTTGGGTGTCTAAGCTAATTTCTGACTCAATAAATAATCCCGATAACTATCGGGATAAGGGTAATAGATATTGATCTCTGAACCTTAATTTTTTCCTCTGGTCTCCAAAGCTTAGTCATCGGAGTTTCATATAGCTTGAAAACATTCAAGTAATTAAAATATCTACTAACGTATGAAGTATTTCCAATTCATTTTATTGTTTTCTGTATTTATAATTATATCGTGCAATTCTTCGCCAGAACTCACTAAAATGAGTGATAAAGAATACGTAAAACGAGCGGTCAAAAATAATTTCCCATCTCCTGATTCTATCGTACTAAAAGATATTTTAGGGAATATCATGACAACAAGTGAGATGATAGATATGTATGGGCAAGGTAATTTAACTACAGATTTTTATAAAAACACAAAAGGCGAAATTGTGGAGGCGGTAGTAAGAGAAAGCACTCCTGCTGATCAAGAGCTAGAAGCCCAAATCAATAAAAAACTTTTTGCGGCACCACCTGTAACAGTATCTCAAATAGATTGCGAGAATGTTATTCCTCTTTTGGACGAGGCGTATAGAAGAGACCAGGAGATAAGAAAAGAAGGAGTAACATATGATGCATTAGCGGATCATAAAAACCTTGAATTGGTTATTAGTATTGACCAAGTATGTGGATTGCCAGAAGGAATGGAAAACGAAAAGCAGATAAATATTATTTGGTTAGTTATCCAACATAGTAAGGCGGAATACAGAAAGAGATATATAAGTTATTTTGAAAAGGCTAATGAAGTCGGTGCTATCGATGCTGGATCTATTGCATTGATGAAAGATAGGATGGCAATGGATGATGGGAAGCCGCAGGTATATGGTAGTCAAGTTTATAATGATAGATTGTATAACCTTCGTGATCCATCTACAGTTGATCAACGAAGAGCTTCCGTGGGTCTAGGACCGCTGAAGGATTATCTTGATAGGTTTGGGGTGTCGTTTGATGTGGAGCAAGAGTAATGGAAAGTGACACTTTTAGAAGTTCATATTAATGATATACAAAAGATATGAATTTAACTACCAATCAGATTTTTAATCATTCTGTAATCACTACCAAGTAGGACTCCTCTTTCATAAAAACCTTCTAGGTTATTTAGAAAATAAGCATCCCTATTTTGTACTGCATGTATTATTAATACACACACTGGGGAGCTTACTATTTTTCCCTCACTATTTATATATAAGCCGATATTTTCAGCTGTTGGATAACCGTAGGTTTCAAGTATTGTCTTGAAATCGTCAATAACCTCAACAAACAATTCTCTTTTATTTTCTGAATTTCTATCTATAGCTTGATCTTTTTCAAACAGTCTGTCAATTAATAGTCTTTGGTTGATGTTTATCAGTATTGCAGAATTTGTTTCTCCTTCTAAGTGACAATTATTTTCAAAAAATAGATCTTTATCCTTTCTACTTTTAAAGTTGTAGGAATAGTTTCGGACAACATTTTGTTTGTTCTCAATCAACCCTAGTGAGCAAATTAGTTGATGATATTTATAGAAATGTTCAGAAAACGGATTATTAACGTAGCGAAACGCTTTCTCATAATACTTTAATGAGGTAACAGTGTCTTCATGCGCATGAATTGAAAATCTTGCTTTTTGTAGATAATTGTCATAAGTAATATAATCTTGACTATACATATTCCCAATAACAAGAAAGCTAAATAAGCTTAGTGAAATTAGATTCATATTATTTTGAATTTAAAGTTGCTTAAGACAATATTTTGAAGCAATAATGTAAATGTTCTTAGATTTAGAAAACAAAATCATTACTAACACGGGTCAAGCTTAAATAATAAGTCTACTTCCGCATCACTTAATGCTTTATCAAAAATGGTAAGGTCGTCAACGGTACCTTTGAATCTGTAGCCAAGTAAAAGAGCCCCAATGTCTCGAGAAGGTCTAGGATTACTGCAATTAGCTATTCCTTCTTGCGTATCTTCCAACATACCGTTTCTATAGATTTTAAGTTTATCTTCATCTTTTACACCAACAATATGAATCCATTCTTCTTCAAGATCGTTACTATATTCTGCAGGAACACAGCTCGTAATATTATAACTCAATCTATGCATCCAGGAGCTGTTATTTACAGCAAAGACGCCATTAGAACAATCGTAAAGAGATATTGACCATTGACCTATTCTATCTGGGCAAGTTGGTATAGAATCTCTTGAGACTATGCCTTGAATAGATTTTGTGTTAACACCCTGGGTAAGCTTTATCCATACAGAAATAGAGAATGACTTCCTATCATCCATAAACGATGCGTCTTCTCTGATTGCAAAAGAGTTTCGTTCTTCAGGAAACTCAATGGCTCCATTTATGTCACCATTTCTTCCTATTGCTTGTACAGTATTTTCCGTATAATCCAAATGATAATTATTTCCTGAAAAATCTTTTAAGGATCCTTCGGTAAATGGATATGAAAGTAAAATTGATTCTCTTAATTCTTCTGGGTAACAATTAAGGTCTTCCGTCGAACATGACATTACATGTATTATGCAAATAAATAGAAATAGTCTTGGCATAGTTATTCTCTTTTTTGATAAAACGACATTATCATAATATTAGTATTTTAATGAATTTGATACATTCTTGTCTTGACGATTTATCCATTTTGTAGAAGGTTGGATTAACTTCCTAGAAATGTCAGTTTCTAATTTAATTGAAGAGATGATATAGCTACTACATACAGATATAAAAAGAAAGTCGGCTGCAAACCATCAGTTGACAATATTGGTAAGGGACAAGAATAAGAACTAAAGTCAATTTTTACGAACAAGAGAATAAAGAAAAAGCTAATTTTGCAGTATGCTGAAGAGATTAGAAATACAAAATTACGCAATTATAGAATCCTTGGATTTAGATCTTACGAAAGGATTGTCAATTGTAACGGGTGAGACAGGTGCGGGTAAATCAATCTTACTTGGAGCACTTGGTCTTATTATGGGAAAAAGAGCAGACACAAAAGTACTGTACGAGGCAGACAAGAAGTGTGTGGTCGAGGCTGTATTTGATGTCTCTGAATATAATATCCAATCTATCTTTGAGGCTGAGGGTATAGATTATGAGGAAGAAACAATCATCCGTAGATTAATCTCTCCTAATGGGAAAAGCCGTGCATTTATTAACGATGAACCTACGACACTTTCTGTATTAAAAGCAATAACGGATAACTTAGTTGACCTTCATCAGCAGTTTGATACTTTGGATCTGCACAGTGTATCTTTTCAGACTAAGACGATAGATGCTCTAGCAGGTGTAATCGGTAAAGTAGATGATTACCAAGTTGACTATGCAGAATACGCCAAATCGAAGAGAGTCCTTTCTTCACTAGAAGAAAAACATAGAAACGCCAATCAAGAAATGGATTTTCTCAACTTCCAGATGAAAGAATTCAATGA
>CALKXE010000137.1 GCA_938003955.1 uncultured Saprospiraceae bacterium
CGTTAAGCCTATTTTTATTTTTGACACTGAAATATTAAATAGATTAGACGATAAAAAGGATGCAAGGGTAACTTTTATCTTTGATGCCATAGATAACTTAAAATCTGAGTTGGAAGCTGTTGGTTCATCACTTGACGTATATTATGGAGACCCTGTTGAAGTTTTTAAAACCATCGCCTTAGATAATGACTTGTCAGCGGTATACACTAATCGAGATTATGAAAGGTATGCAATTCGAAGAGATAGCGAAGTAGAGTCTGTTTTAGCTTCAAATGACAAGCGGTTCTTTACTTTTAAAGACCAAATCATTTTCGAGAAAGGAGAGATATTAAAATCGGATGGCACGCCATATGTCGTTTTTACTCCCTATAAAAGAAAATGGATAGAGAGGCTAGAAAGCCGAAAGACCCAAGAAAATTCTGGATTGTCTTATTATTTTAAGCCCTATCCAACTGAGAAATACTTTCCCAATTTATTGTCATTTGAAGGGAGAGAAGTAATAACATTATCAAAAATGGGTTTTGAAAGATCGGATACCAGTTTTCCATCCCAAACAGTATCCCAGAAAACGATAAAAAAGTATGATGAGCAGAGAAATTATCCTGCAATTGATGGCACTTCTAAACTCGGAGTTCATTTTCGTTTTGGAACAATAAGTATCCGTGAAAAAGCTCGAAAAGCTCAGTCATTGAATGATGTTTTTTTATCTGAATTAGTTTGGAGAGATTTTTACAGCATGATTCTACAACATTTTCCTAAAGTAGAGGATCAATCATTCAGAGAAAAATACGAAGCCATTGAATGGAGAAATAATGAGAAGGAGTTTGCAGCTTGGTGTGTAGGTCAGACCGGCTATCCAATAGTTGATGCGGGAATGAGAGAATTAAATAACACAGGACATATGCATAATCGTGTGCGTATGGTTGTGGCTAGTTTTTTGACTAAGCACCTATTGATAGATTGGAGATGGGGAGAGAGATATTTTGCTGAGAAACTTTTAGATTTTGACCTAGCATCAAATAGTGGCGGTTGGCAATGGGCCGCGGGATGTGGTACGGATGCAGCTCCTTATTTTAGGATATTTAATCCATATACTCAAGCGGATAAGTTTGACAAAAAAAGACAATATATTAAAAAGTGGGTTCCTGAAGAGGGGACCGATGAATATGTTGGGCCAATCGTAGATCATAAAGAAGCACGCGAAAGGTGTTTGTCAACTTATAAGAGTGCTTTAAATAGAGATTAGTTTCACTTTATAGATGACATTGCTCAAAGCGATGTCATCTATATTTAAGTTTTATTGTTTTTCGACTCTTTTAGGAGGATTAGACAAGAAAGCTTCTAGTGCTTCCTCTGGATCATTAACCAATGTTAGCATTTCACCATATTCTTTTCCTGCAGCAAGTTGTTGAATTGTTTTATAAAGATTCGTATCCTCAGTATATCTTTTTTTACCCATGAATATCATTGGGCTTACATAGTCAAATGTTGTATAGTGATTCTGAGCGGCATCCATAAATATTTCCTGAGTTGTTCCTGCACTTCCTGGGGCGAACAATATACCATGTATAGCAATCGCTAACAATGTATCTTCTCTTATACTGTTAGAAAAGTATTTAGCAATATGGCTTGCAAAAACATTGCTTGGTTCGTGTCCATAAAACCAGGTAGGAATGGCTAGTGAGTCTTTTCCATTCGGATATTTATCCAGTACTAACATCGCCTTCTCGTGAAAGCCTTCTGACGTAAAATAAGGAGAAGAAGCCATTATTGAAATAGCATCTAGTAATTCGGAGTTGGAGTAGTTGCCCATATATGCGCCGAGATTAGCCGCTTCCATTGTTCCAGGGCCGCCGCCTGACATTACGAGGTATTCCTTTTGACTAAGCAACTGAGCCGTCTGTGCTACTTTGGTATAATATTCGTCAGTACGCAAAGTGCCATGACCACCCATGATACCTACTGCTTTGATTTTATAATCGCCAGCTTTATCAGGGTTGAGGTAATCTCTGAGTGCATCATCAATACTATGATCGTGCATGCTCTGATAGAGTGACTCCATCATTGATGGAGCATACTTAGTTCTAGAGAAGTGCTCGTATATTTCTAAATCAGTTGATTTTCCAGAATCGGTCTCAGCATATAGTTCTTGCCAAGTATACAGATGCGATCGATATGGAATAAATGATAATCCTGCAGGTTTGGGAAATACTAATCCTCCATTTTTAAGGATTTGTAAGTGATCGTTCGAGGACAAAGTACACCCTAGAAATACAGCATTGTCTATATCTACCGAATTCCAATTTATATCTATGGAAGTGAAATCTACATTTTGGATAGTAGCATTATTAAGAAGATATCCGCTATTTAGAAATTCTTGCTGCGAATGGATTTCCTTGATAGTGAATTCTGGATTTATTTTCTTCATTATTTGCCCGCTGTTGATGAATAGAAAAATTAATATGTAACAACCATATAGGTAAGTTGTTGGCTTACTGTTGGTTGTTGGTTTTATGGGTGTGCAAATATATATTAATCCTTGAATTATGTGCACCGTTTTTGGCACACTTGGCAGAAAAGTTGATATGTATACAGTGTTTAGTAAATGTTTCATGGTACAACCCAATACCATCATTACGATTAACCTATCCCTTGAACGTGGGGCGCTGACCACTCAATCTTAAGTTGGCGTCCCTTTTTTTATTAGAATTCCTAAATCCCTGTTTTTTTGTTGAGATCTTTTTTATACAATATCAATAGACACTTGGACTCTTTAGATATGACTGTTAGGTGTAGCTGTCTGTTGACGAATAAAAGCCTATTTGGATATTACTTGTTAAGGAGAATTAGTATTGTTTAGATAACATTGCTATTAATTACAATAAAGCTATCTTTGCAATCCGAAAAAACAATTAGTTGAACATTTAACTAAAGAAATTTAGAATATAGATTACATGAAAATTTTACAAGAAATACAATCATCAATAGTAAGCGGTTTAGACAGTATTTATAATCACTCTGCAAACAGAGAAGATATTTTGATGAGCCAGACGAGGAAGGAGTTCCAAGGTGACTATACTGTGGTTGTATTCCCATTTGTAAAAGCACTTAAGAGTAATCCTATTGAATTAGGAAATAATCTTGGTGAGCATGTTGTTGCTAATGTTGCTTCAGTTGAGAGCTTTAATGTCGTAAAAGGATTTTTAAATTTTAGCCTTACCCATGATTATTGGAAAAGTCAATTAATCGAGGTAGGGGAGACTGAGAACTTTGGAGCACATCCAAAAAATGGAAAGAAAGTTCTTGTAGAATTCTCTTCGCCTAATACAAACAAACCGCTTCACCTCGGACACATCAGAAATATACTTCTTGGGTGGTCATGCAGTCAGATTCTTGATGCGGCGGGATACGATGTTATAAAAACTCAGATCATTAACGATAGAGGGATTGCAGTTTGTAAAAGCATGTTATCATGGCAGAAGTTTGGAAATGGTGAAACGCCAGAATCTTCCAATACGAAAGGGGATCACTTCGTAGGTAAGTATTATGTTCTTTTTGAGCAAAAGTTTAAAGCGGAATATGCTGATTGGCAAAAGACTGAAAAAGGTCAAGTAGTATTAACGGAACTAAGAAAAGGAGAGCAATCGGAAGAAGACTTCTTCGGAAAATATAAGAATATATATTTTAATGATTATTCTGTTTTAGGCAATGAAGCAAAGGATATGCTCCTTGCATGGGAGGCAAAGGACGAACCGATACGAAATCTATGGATGATGATGAATTCATGGGTCTATGATGGATTCAATGAAACATATAAGAGTATTGGTGTCGATTTTGATAAGCTTTACTATGAGTCAGATACATATCTTCTAGGTAAGAAGACTGTAGATGAGGGATTAGAAAGAGATGTGTTTTTCCGTCAAGATGATGATTCAGTCTGGATCGATCTTGAAGATGCAGGTATGGACAAAAAGATCGTTCTCAGAAGTGATGGTACTGCAGTATATATGACTCAGGATATAGGCACAGCAATGGTTAGAAATGCTGATTTCGGAGTAGAGAAGATGGTCTATGTAGTAGGTAATGAACAAGATTATCACTTCAAAGTACTGTTCGAGATATTGAAGAGACTGGGAGAGCCTTATGCAAATGAACTACATCATTTATCTTATGGAATGATAGGTCTGCCTTCTGGTAAGATGAAGTCGAGAGAAGGAACAGTTGTAGATGCTGATGATATCATGGTAGAAGTGATCAATGAGGCTAGACTCGGATCAGTTGATCGTGGTGAGATCGCAGAAATGGACAAAGAAGCTCAAGAAGATGTTCTTAGGAAGATAGGTCTTGCTGCACTGAAATTCATGATCATAAAGATTCAGCCTAAGAAGGGAATGACTTTCGATCCTAAAGAATCAGTAGATATGCAAGGTCAGACAGGACCTTATGTCCAGTATGCGTATGTACGAATACAATCTGTACTTAGAAAGTTTGAAAACAATAAATACGGATCTTTTGATGATTACAAAGAACTTAATGAATTTGAACTTGCATTACTAAAAGAAGTTGTCGAGTTTCCAAACCTAATAAAGGTAGCTGCTGAAAATTACGACCCTTCTTCCATTGCAAATTATTGCTACAGTCTAGGAAAGATGTATCACAGATTCTTCCATGAAGTAAGAATATTAACTGCAGAGACTGAAGATGCAAAAGCATTCAGGTTACACTTAAGTAACGTAGTATCAAAAGTACTGGAGAAAGCAATGAATCTCTTGGGAATAGAGATGCCAGCTAAAATGTAGATTTATCTTTTTAAAAAAGAATTGTGATCTACCTAAAAAAGTAAAAAATGAGCAATACAGATAATAATAACTTAGATAATAATAAAGAATCACTCAATTTTATAGAGCAAATCATTACTGATGATGTAGCGAGTGGAAAACATAAGGGGGCTGTTGCAACAAGGTTTCCTCCAGAACCAAATGGTTACTTACACATAGGTCATGCAAAAGCGATTTGTGTTAACTTCGAAATGGCAAAGAAATTTGGAGGTACATGTAATTTAAGATTTGATGATACAAACCCT
This sequence comes from uncultured Saprospiraceae bacterium, assembly GCA_938003955.1. GTDB lineage: Bacteria > Bacteroidota > Bacteroidia > Chitinophagales > Saprospiraceae > CAJXUU01. The sequence goes on from CALKXE010000137.1 coordinate 5,084, forward strand.
ACAACAGAAGATACCAAATATGTAGATGCTATAAAGGCGGATATCAAATGGTTAGGTTATGATTGGAATGATGAAGTGAAGTTTACTTCTGATTACTTTGATCAACTCTATCTTTTTGCAGAAGACTTGATTAATAAAGGATTGGCCTATGTAGATCCTAGTACACCGGATGATATTGCAGAGCAAAAAGGAACACCAACAGTTCCTGGTACAGGTAATAAATACAGAGACAGAACTCCAGAAGAAAATCTCTCCTTATTTAGAGAGATGAAAGACGGCAAACATCCTGATGGATCTATGGTTCTTAGAGCTAAGATTGACCTTGCTTCTCCTAATATGCTTATGCGAGATCCTTTGATGTATCGTATCAAGCATTCGCATCACTATAGAACAGGTGATAAGTGGTGTATCTATCCAATGTATGATTATGCTCATGGACAAAGTGATAGTATAGAAAATATTACACATTCATTATGTTCATTGGAGTTCATTCACCATAGACCTGTCTACAATTGGTTTATTGAAAATTTAGAAATCTATCCAAGTGGACAGACTGAATTTTCTCGGATGAATGTAGAATACATGATAACGAGTAAGCGTAAGATGTTGAGATTAATCGATCAAGGTGTTGTTACTGGTTGGGATGATCCAAGAATGCCGACTTTAAAAGCACTCAGCAGAAAAGGTTATCCAGCTGCAGCAATAAGAACTTTTATTGATAAAGTGGGAATGACAAAAAGAGAGAATCTGATAGAATTTGATCTACTAGAATCTTGCGTAAGGGATGTGTTGAATGATACAGCCGATCGTGCATTGGTTGTAGAGGATCCTGTCAAACTTATCATCACCAATTATGAAGGAGATGGGGAGATGTTACCAGCGAATAATAACGATGGAAACGAAGATGCGGGTACCAGAGAAATACCATTTGGGAAAGAACTGTGGATCGAAAGAAAAGACTTCATGGAGGATGCACCAAAGAAATTCTATAGATTGAGTCCAGGAAGAGATGTTAGACTGAAACACGCATTTATAGTGCACTGTACAGGTTTTAAGAATAATGAGGCTGGAGAATTAGAAGAAGTGTATTGTACTTATTATGAGAATAGTAAAAGTGGACATGATGTATCTGGTGTGAAACCTAAAGGAACGCTACATTTTGTGCCTGTTAACGGTGGTGTTCCATGTGAAGTCAGAAATCTAAGTCATTTATTTACAGATCCTGCGCCAGACAGCCATGAAGGAGTAGACTTTCTTGATTTTGTAGACTCAGATTCTATGCATGTAAATGCAGCAATAATGGAGCCGTCACTTGTTGGAGCCGAAGTAGGTAAGCAGTATCAATTTCTAAGGAAAGGTTATTACTGTGTTGATCCGGATTCTACATCGGAGAAAATGGTATTTAATAAAACTGCTGGATTGAAAGGGGCTTGGAAGCCAAAAGGAAAATAGTTTTTCTATTGATTCAGAACAGAGTAAAATAAAAAAGGGACATAAGTTAAAATCAACTTATGTCCCTTTTTTTGTTTGAAATTAGTCGTTCTATTTTTTTGCAATCCTTTTAATTTCACTGCCTTCAGCTGTATTTATCTTACAGAGATAGATGCCACTCGCAAATGAAGATGCGTCTATGTTATTAATCATTGGCGTAGAAGAGCTTGAATAGATTAGTCCTCCTTGAAGATTCATAATCTGTATTGAAGTTACTTCCGTATCCTCAGATGTAATCTGCCAGAAATCAGTAGTTGGGTTTGGATATACATTGATGTTTGATAATTTAGCTATATCGACAGAATTGACTAAGTCACCGAACATTACATCATCGAAAAAATATGTCTTTTCTCCAGCGGTAGCACCTTCTGTATCAAAGTTGAAGAAAATAGATGCCTTATTATAAGTCCAGCCCATATCCAATCCGACGCTTAGTGGTTGTGTTCCTGCAGCTTCATTGTTAAAGTCTAATACTATCGTTTCCCATTCTTGTGAAGTTGTTGTGTTTACTTGTGTTTCGCATGTTTGTGTTGGGTCCGATGAATTTTCTACTTTTAGTCTGATCGGAGTATTTGCGTCTGGAGACCATACTCTTACTGTCATTTTTGATTCGGTTAACTGTAACGGGAGGTTAGTGGCAAATCCAGCTGAAGTACCAATCGTTGTTCCTGCCCAAGTTGCAGCCTGATCTGTTTTTATGACCTGCATTACTTGATTTTCTGCATCTTCAGGATCAGTAATTAAAGTTGATACATTGCCTCCAAAATCAGTCATGGTGTAATTAGTGGCCATGTTTTCAAAATCTACAGGGAAGTCTATTTGTTCTCCTCCAAATTCTTGATGAACATCATCAAACAGGAAAGTAGAATTTTCAGAACCATCACCTACATTTCCAAAGTCAAACATGAAGACTACAGAGTTGAAATTAGTTGGTGTTCCCGTGAAATCCCATGTTAATATTTCCCACTCATTAGAAGTTGTCGTATTTACATCTCTCTCTGTACTACCAGTTGCACTTTCTAATTTGAATTTAACTTGAGTCCCAGCTGGAGCCGTTGTAAAGACTTTCATAGAAATTAAATTGGCAGTAGTAAAGTCCAGATTGCTTTGAAGCTCAATTTTACTACCTGCCCAGATTGCACCTCCATCTCTAACAATATGAGCAACCATTCCACTTTCATTAATGCCACTTGATTGAGGATTTGGAACTACAGTCGCTAGTCCTCCGTCAAAATCTATAAAATTAGAAGTCATAATATCTGATTCAAAATCGATTGGTAGAGATTGACTGAAGACACATAGAGACGAGAATAATAGTATGGTAAGAATTGTAAATTTCATTTTCATTTGTTTTTTTAGCTAAAAGTACTCTTTTTCAACTAGTAGTGAAGTATTTTTTCTGCTTGCTTTTATGTAGCATAAGTATTGAAGTTGGAAATGAAAAGTCGTTTAGAGAAATATTTATTAAAGATTCTTCTAAACGACGTTTTATATAATTAATGTTTAATTAAAAGAATTCTTGCCATAAGACCATCCAATAGATTATATATTGCATACTAATAAAAAAGCAAAAACATATGAAAAACATCTACACGCTCATTCTTATTTTTTCTTCATTCTTCAGTTTCAGTCAAGAGTGGGAATCAGTAGCAACTCTTCCCGATGACTTTAATACAGACCATTCATTTGCATTTTCTATAGGAGAGGTAGGATATATTGTTGCAGGTAACACAACATCAGGTTATTCTTCATCATTTTATTCATACGATCCGATTATGGATGAATGGACAAAAAAAGATGATTTTCCAGGAGCATCAAGAGGGTTTGCAATTGGTCAAGTTTGGGATGGTAAAGCATATTTTGGTTTTGGAAACGGAGCGGGAGGAAACTTAGACGATTTATGGGAGTTTGATCCTGTAACTGACGAATGGACTCAGTTGGCAAGTTGTGACTGTGATGCAAGAACTCACCCTGCTATGGTCGCTTTAAATGGTGAGATCTATGTGGGACTAGGAGGTACTAATAATGGTAATACGAATGATTGGTGGGTATATAGCATTGAAAATAATACATGGGAAGAAAGAGAAAGATTCCCAGCTGACCCAAGACACCACCCTTTTCAGTTTACTGATGGAGAGTATATTTATGTTGGTTTCGGTCACGGTAATGGTTTCATTTCTAATCAATGGTATAAATACAATACGCTAAATGATACATGGTTGGAGGTGCAACAGCTTCCGGCAGAAGGTAGAGTAGCTGGTACACAAATGTCTTTCAAAGGCATTGGTCTTGTACTAAGTGGTGACGGTGATGATCATGGGGTAATGGAGACAGGAGAGTTTTGGATGTATGAGCCTGTTTTTGATAAATGGTCTGCGCTTACTCCTCACCCAGGTTCATCAAGATGGGCACCAGCATCTTTTATTCTTAATGAGGAAGTATATTTAATAAATGGTGAAAGAAGTGGATTCTACTATAAAGACAACTTTAAATTTGACCTAAGTTTTTTGAGTAAGCCTGTATTAGGCATGTCTACAGATAAATTATCGTCAACATTTGAATATTCTGATGATAAGTGTGATGCTTCACAATCGAGTATGGTAACAGTTGGTACAAGAGTTCCTTTTGAAGAGGACGTAAGTATAAGCTTGGTAGTTGACCCCACATCTACGGCTGTCGAAGGTGAAGATTTTCTCTTAGAGGTTAAAGAAGGAATACTACTAGCTGGAGATAATATGATTGATTTTGAATTGATTATTCTAGATGATGCAGTTGTAAGTGGAGACAAAAGTTTACAATTGAATCTTGTAACTGCAGTAGAGACAGGAGTAGATAATTTGGTTATCGATATTAAAGAAAATGATTTTGAATTTGATTCGGAATCACTTACTAGAAAATTAAGTGTAGGAGAAGATGATAAGCAAGCAATAGCTCCATTCGCAAGGTTTTATGAAAATGCTAGATCTCAGATGCTTTACAGAGCTGATATGTTGAAAGGTGCAGGAGTAGGAGCAGGAATGATAGATAAAATAGCTTTTAATGTTCTTAGTACTGCGGGGCAGAATTATCAGGACTTTACAGTAAGTATTGCACATACTACACTTTCTCAGTTTAACGGCAATGTAGCGGGAGGCTTGGCTTTAGTAGAAGTTTTTTCTGGATCTTATAATACTGTAAACGGCCTAAATGATATAGTATTTGATACTCCATTCGAATATGATGGAGAAAGTAACATAATCATTCAGACATGTTTTGATAATAACAATTACACAGTTGATGATTTAACAGCATCATCAGAAACGGGTTATAATAGTACAATCGTATTAAGAGCTGATGGGATGACTGGTTGCCCAAGTGGAGGAGAAACAATAAGTACATCAATTCTACCTAATTTGATTATATATAAGGACGGATTTTACCCATTGTATGTTGATGTTAATACTAAGTTTCAATCAGAAATAATGGAAAACGAAACTATCTTTTTTGAGACAAATGATAGTATTTATGCGATTATAGATAACATCAACGGTTTCGATCTTGCATGTTTTTCAAGTGAGCTAGTTTCTAATTCTAATATGATCAATACCTTTGGTGATTTAGATTGGATTGATAGAATCTATCAGATTGGTAATGAAGGTGGGGCTCCAAACGATTATGAGGTAACTATTATAATGCCTAATGTTGAGGGATTTGATTTAGAATCCGAAAACCTTACTGGCCTTTATTCTAGTACAGAGATAATAGAAGGACAAGATCCTCAATGGTTAAGTGTTGATGTAATTTCAACAGCAGTTAATGAGGAGTTCGTTATGGCGAAATTCAGATTTCAAGGAAGTGGATATTACACTGTTGGAGGCATAGGACTAAGTACAAGTACGAACGAACAAATATTAGATGTTGTGTTCGATAGAGTAACTGTTTATGATGCAATGGGGAGAGTTATAGCTACCAATCAGAATGAAATAAATATTGATGAACTACCAATGGGAATATATATTAAGACTTATACTAACAATGGAAAAGTAGTAAAGTCAGTTAAAGTAATACCTGAATAATATATTGTTTGAATAGAATAAACACAAAGCCTGTTGAGTAATTTCAACAGGCTTTTTTATTTGAGATAGCCGCTACGATAAAAGGGATGTTAGGATCAAATACAAAAAGACTTAATATGTAATTGGGCTTACGTAAAAATAATTATCTTCGCAGTGAAATAAAGAAGATAAAACTGTATACGAGCGTAGAGAAAGCTAAAAACGCTCTGAAACATTTCTAACTGTTGATCCGATATCAACTAGATCCAATAGCAATTACATTGTCAAGTCAAAGTTCTTTTGACTTATTGGTTTATGTAAAATGATATCAATTCCTCAACAACGTTAATGATCAGTATTTGTCAATTAACTAATCGTTTAATTAATTAACATTTATGGGAAATCAAATTCCTACAACTACTTCATTCACATTGCCTGATGGCAAAGAAGTAACAATCGAAACTGGCAAGTTAGCCACTCAAGCACACGGGTCTGTAGTAGTAAAAGTAGAGAATACTATGCTATTTTGTTCTGTAGTTTCTGCATTCGAAGAAAGAGCGGGTCAATCATTCTTTCCATTATCAGTAGATTATCAAGAGAAATTTGCAGCTGCGGGTAAGATTCCTGGTAACTTCTTCAGAAGAGAAGCTAGATTGTCTGACTATGAAATCTTGACATCAAGATTGGTAGATAGAGCAATCAGACCATTGTTCCCAAAAGGGTACATGATGGATACGCAAGTAATCATCAATCTGATCTCAGGAGACGATCGTAACATGCCGGATTCATATGCAGCATTAGCGGCATCTGCAGCTATTGCAGTATCTAATATCCCATTCGCTGAGCCTCTGTCAGAAGTAAGAGTAGCTAAAATCAATGGTGAATATAAAGTGAACCCAGAAAGAGCTGAAATAAAAGAAGCATCTCTAGAAATCATCGTTGCTGCCACTATGGACAACGTAATGATGGTAGAAGGCGAAGCTGATGAATGTCTTGAATCTGAATTGATCGAGGCAATCAAAGTAGGACACGATGCTATCAAAGTACAAATCCAAGCACAATTGGATCTTGCTAAGATGGTAGGTGATAAAGCGCTGATAAAAAGAGAAATCAAAGTAGCTGAAGAAAATGCGGAGGTAGAAGCATTAGTAGCGGCGAAAGGAAAAGATGCAATCTATGCAGTAGCAAAAGGTGCACACAATAAAGAAGATAGAAAGAACGGATTAAAAGCTGCTAAAACAGCTCTTAAAGAAGATATTCTTGCAGAAAAAGGTGAAGAGTGGATGGAAGAGTTCGGTGGATTCATCGGAACATACTTCGAGAAATTGAAGAAGAATGTAATCAGAACAATGGTCCTAGACGAAGGTGTAAGACTTGATGGTCGTAAGACTGACGAGGTGAGACCTATCTGGGGTGAGGTAGATTACCTTCCTGCAGCTCACGGATCTGCAATCTTTAATAGAGGAGAGACTCAAGCATTGTGTTCACTTACTTTAGGAAGTAAGACGGATACACTGATGATTGATACAGCTTTGGATCATTACTTTGATAACTTCATCCTTCACTATAATTTCCCTGCATTTTCAGTAGGAGAGACTAAGCCTATGAGAGGGCCGGGTAGGAGAGAAGTAGGTCACGCTGCATTAGCGAATAGATCTATCAGAAGAGTACTTCCAGATGAGAATCCATATACAATCAGAATCGTTTCTGACATCTTAGAATCTAACGGTTCTTCATCTATGGCTACAGTATGTGGTGGTACGATGGCTTTGATGGATGCAGGTATCGAAATCAAAGCGCCAGTTTCTGGTATCGCGATGGGTATGATTGCAGAAGGAGAGAAAATTGCAATTCTAACTGATATTCTTGGAGACGAGGATGCATTAGGAGATATGGATTTCAAATTGACAGGTACTGCAAAAGGTATCACTGCATGTCAAATGGATATCAAAATAGATGGACTACCATATGAAACTTTAGAGGCTGCATTGGCACAAGCTAAAGTTGCAAGAGTACATATCTTAGGTGAGATGGCTAAAGCGATACCAGCTGTAAGAGAAGATCTTAAGCCACACGCTCCAAGAATGATTACATTAGTTATCGATAAGACATTCATAGGTGCAGTAATAGGACCTGGAGGAAAAATCATCCAAGAATTACAAGCTAGTACAGGTACAGTTATCAATATCGAAGAGGTAGACGATAAAGGTGTAGTATCAATCTCTAGTAGTGACAAAGCGGCAATCGATGCGGCAAAAGCTGCTATTGATAAGATTACATTCATGCCTTCTGTAGGTGATGTATACGATGCAGTAGTTGATTCAGTTATGCCATACGGTGTATTTGTTAAATTCAGCGGTAAGTCTGGATTACTTCACGTATCTGAAGTGTCACACGAACGTATCAATGATGTAAGTACAGTATTCTCTGAAGGAGATTCTGTAAAAGTGAAATTGATCGGAATAGACGAAAAGACTGGTAAGATGAGATTAAGTGCAAAAGCATTGATCCCGAAACCATAGTCGATTTTTTTCGAACTTAGTATAGAAGAGGTTTAATATCTTCAAGATATTCTGCTTCTAAAATATATAAACCCAGCATCTTAATTGATGTTGGGTTTTTTTATTGCGTGATTTTCTGTTTTTTATATGTTCTGTCTTTAGAAACACTAAACAAACAAAATGTATCTTCTTTAAGTTGTTTAAGGTTAAAATTATATTGATTTTTAGAGTAAACCAATTGCAATTACAATGAAAAAAATCAAACATTTATTCAGCCTGTCAATTTCTATATTCGTCGTTTTTTCTAGTGGAGCTCAAGATCTTATTATTAATGAAGTGATGTCAGATAACGAGAGTTTTGCAATTGATGACATGGCACAATATTTTGATTGGATCGAAATCTACAATCCAACAGATAATGATATTGCTTTGAATGAATACTATCTATCTGACGATATTGATGATATGAAAAAGTGGAGGTTTCCCAACGCAACGATTAATAGTAATGAGTATCTATTAGTATATGCATCCGATAAAGATTACAATACCAAAGGATTCATGCATACGAATTTTAAAATTAATTCAGATGGTGAAGAAATTTTTCTTGTTAATGGGAATGTTGTATGTGATAATATTAATGTGCCGGATTTATTGAAAGATCATTCATACGGACGAAAAATGTTAGATGGGGAGGTTTGGGTTGTATTTAATAGTCCTTCTCCTCGTACCGAAAATGAAATTATGAACTGTATAGAAGTTTCGCCTTCTTCAGGTTTTTATGATAATAGCCAACAAATATATATAGAAAGTTTTGTAGAGCACGAAATACGATTTACTACCGATGGTAGCATTCCTACATTAAAGTCCCCTTTGTTCGAGCAAGGAATTATTATTGACTTTATTGACGATATACAAAATCATTTCTGTGATATACCTTCTACGGTTAGTGGTGACTTGATTTCCTATCCAGAATGGATTAAGCCAGAAGTTAGTATGACAAAAGGACATATCATGAAGTTTGCCTCTTTTAATCAAAACGTTAGAACAAGTGAAGTGCAATCAAGATCCTATTTTGTCTCTAAGGACGATAGTCATGATTATTCAATGCCTGTGATTTCACTTATTGTGGAGGAATCGGATTTTTTTAGTGATAGCTCAGGGATCTATACGCCTGGAACTTTCCATGATTTGGATGATCCTGAATGGTCTGGTAATTTTTTTGAATCGGGAAATCAATGGGAAAGACCTGCTCATATGGTTTACTTTAATGATAATATGGAGGTTGAAATAGAACAGAATATCGGTGTTCGAATTCATGGTGGGAAAACGAGAAACGGAGCTCAAAAAAGTCTCAGGCTCTATGCAAGAAGTGAATATGGTAAAAGTCATTTAGAGTATAATTTCCTTCCCAATACTGATAATGATAAATATAAACGGTTGCTATTGCGAACAACTATGGGCGCTTGGGGCGGTAATTTTATTTTTAAAGATGAGTTCGCACAGAGCTCAGTTCGAGATTTGAATGTTTACACTCAAGACTCTAGAAGTGTTATTGTTATAATTAATGGAGAATACTGGGGAGTACATAGTATGCGGGATAGAATGGATGAAGACTATCTAGCGTACACATTAAACGTAAATGACACTGATGTTGAAATCAAAATAGAAGAAGAAGAAAATGCAGACTTTGAAGCGCTAAATAGTTATATCGAATTAAATGATCTGTCAGAGCCACTCCACTATAATTATGTTCAAGAGAGATTAGATATAGATTGTTTTATCGATTATAATATTGTGCAAATGTACTATGGTAACTATGATTGGCCTGTAAATAATTTAAAGTGGTGGCGTGAAATAGATGGAAAGTGGAAAAATTTAATGTATGATTTGGATGCCGCTTTTCTTGATTATGAATATAATATGTTCGAGCACAATACAAATGAAGATACTTCTATAGGATGGCCTAATCCTCCTAGGTCAACACTCTTTTTTAGGAAATTACTAGAGAATAAGCTATTTGAAGATGCATTTATTGAAAGATATCTCTATTTATTAGAGAGTACTTTTCATCCAGACACTTTGCTGAAAAAGTTATTTGAAATTAAAGAGATTTATGATCCTGAACTATCAGAACATATTGCTAGGTGGTCATATCCGTCTTCGGAATCGGCAATAGATGAAGATATTGAGACTAGGATTGTGGAATTTATCAAATTGAGGCCTTGTATTATTAAAAGTCAGATAGAGTCATTTTTTGAAGTAGAAGTAGATTTTAATTGCCAACAAACTTCAGAGATTGATTCTAGTTCTTTGATAGATGATAATTATTTCCTTTTCCCTAATCCGGCTAAAGAGTTTATTACTTTATTGAATAAAGGTGCTGAATGTGACTATTGTGATATCGAAATTATAAATGATATAGGGCAATTAGTATATCAGAATGACTTGCCACGTATTTTACAAGACGGAATAACAATCGACCTAGAAGGTTTTACGCCTGGTGTATATTTTGTAATTATCTCAGCTTTTGAAAAAATACAGCATACAAAAAAGTTTGTTGTTCATTGATATCGTGAACATTGATGTATAGAAACACAATTTAATTAGCGTTTACTTTTCAGTATTCTATTTTTAATTAATGTTTTCTATTTTTTTTGAGACAGAAGTTCTTAGAAAGTGTTTGTGTGATATCGTGAATAAGAAACGATGAAATATTGATTGAAATGAAATGCATTGAATTGAATAGTCTTAATTAGTTAACTGTTAGTTGATTAGTGTCAATTATTTATGTTTTTTTGTTCCGAAACGGGTATTGTATTATTTATTTGAAAAATAGTATACTTTTTAATTTAAGTCAATTTTTTCGTAAAGTACTAATTATCAGGTAATTGTGACTTTTGTGTTTTGTTTTTGTGAAATAATTGTAAATATTTTTCTATTATTTATACCTATTTGAAACATTTCATGTCGTATCTTCGTCTTATCAATGACGACGGGAAGCAATGTCGCTGACCGAGTCGCTTAATATTTTATACATAATACAATGGATAACGGTACTGTTAAATTTTTTAATGAAGCAAAAGGCTTCGGATTTATTACTCCAGAAGATGGTTCAAAAGATGTTTTCGTTCACGTAAACGGTCTTAATGACGATATCAGAGAAGGAGACAAAGTAA
>CALKXE010000138.1 GCA_938003955.1 uncultured Saprospiraceae bacterium
CCTTAAAATCGATACCCAATCCCTACATTAGAATATAAAGCCATCACCTTATGTTCTACTTCAGAATTGTCGGTACTCAATTTAAGCGCACTAATATACCTTGCATTAGCAAATAGATCGATTCGATCTATCAATGGAAACCTAATTTCGGCACTTAACATAGGGCTTATTCCCAATCCAGTTTTATAGTTTGCCAATGATGCGATTGGTAATTGATTGTTATTTTTATCGAAGATGTTACCACTTGTTTTTAATGAGGCATTGATATTTACTCCTACACCAAGTATAAAAGATAATCCTTCAATGTTTATTTCTTTTTCGAGAAGCAGATTGGCATTGATAAATTGATATTTATGATGCTGAATATATCTTGTTTGAGTTGTTTTTTGAGTGAAATATCCTTCCCCTCTTACTAGGTCAGGGATGGTGTCAGTTTTTTGATTGCCTACTGATTCGAAGCTTCTATGCGAATTGGTCAAACTTGCTTCTAGTTTAATAGACATACTTTTAGTGATGTTTCTAGTCAGACCAAGATTTAAAAATTGAGATTCTAAATTTACCGTATTAGTGTTCCATACATCAAAGTTTAAAGATGTTTCTTGGATGTCTTTGATCATATGATAGTGTTTTCCACGACCTATAGAAACATCTATTCTCCAATTACGGGGTTTATGAATCTCTATCATAGCAACAGCCGGAATGGCCACTTTGTCAACCTCGAAATCAACTCTGAAAGACATACCATCTAATGGGTTAATCAATTTGATTTCGCTTTTTGTATCTATATCTTGAGCTTCAGTAATTGGGTCTGCATTATATGGAATATTGATTTCATTTGTTTTGTTCGGAGTAATTTCTTCAAGTGTTGATTCTGCGGTGTTTGTATTAATAACTTCAAAGTTGCTTTTGAGCTCACTTGCAACAATATGTTCTGTTACCGCCTTATTTAATCCCTTTTCTTCCTTTTTTGAATAGTTCGATGGACTATTTGTATGCGTTGTTTGATTGGCTATAGAATTGACAGGTTTACCATTCTTTGATGAAGAGTTATCAGGTGTATTTTTTTCATTTTCATGTACGGTACTCTCTCCTTTAATAGATGAAGGAAGAGCTGCTATTAAATTTGTATCATTCGTTTGGATAGGATTTACTGTTTGATCTGCGATGGTCTTTTCTGATGAGGAAAGAGATGATGATGATTGCTTTTTTTCGGTATTTAGTGAAGTATTTAGGAAATAAGCCAATGAAATAATAACTGCACCAGCTAATAAAAAGAAAAACTTCTTTGGGAAACCATTTTTCTTAGGAACGGGAAGTTCTTGTGATCCGGCAATACTTGCCCACAGCTTATCTTTATCGATAGGCGAATTCAGGTCGTCAAATTTTTGACTTAACTTATTTGGTCGTTTTATTTGCTTCATAATTAAGTTATGTTGAGACCGATTACTGATTGAATGTGTGTCTTAGCGCGTGTCAAATAGGATCTTGATGTACTTGCTTTTATTCCGAGCATTGTTTCTATTTCATTGTGATTGTATCCATCTATTTCATATAAGTTGAACACTATTCGTAGCTTTTCGGGAATAGTAGCTATGAGATACATTAATTCCTGAGCATCCATTTTGGAAATTATTGGATCTATTTCAGCGGATATATCTATAGTTGCTTCTTCGTATGGTACAAATGTTAGCTTTTTCTTTCTCAGATGGTTGAGACTTTCTCGTATGGCAATGGTATTTATCCAAGTGGTAAACGAAGCCTTATTAGAATCGAAAGTTTCTAATTTATTGAATGTTTTTAGAAATACATCTTGTAAGATATTCTCGATATAGTAGGTGTCATTCACATAACGATATACAACATAATACAACCTATCTACATAGAGATCGTACAGTGCACGCTGGGCATTGATATCCCCACGTAGACAGTTGATTATTATATTGTTGATGTCGTTTTTCAAGATCTGATTATATATTTGTCAGTATAAATACATTGTCGGCATCTTGTGACTTAGAAACGAACAAATCAATCGGTATAAAAGAACAGTTATTACCAGCCGGTTCTCCTACTTCCATCGTTTGATCACTGCTACTCGCACAGTTGTAAAACTGATTGTCTACAATTTTTAGAATGTATTTTCCTTCATATAAAAACGTAAATGAAAATGTCCCATTGCTGCCTACATTATTCCAACCTACACGATCTCCAATCGGATTGAGATCATCGTCTCGTTTATATACTTCTATTACTTGGCCTCCGATTGGCATGTCACCTGTCCCATCAAGATCAGTATCTAATAATACACTACCTGCAATCTGATACCATGTATTTGGTTCTACATTAAAGTTATTATCAGTGTCCACTTCACCCTCTATAAGATCTACACTAACCCAGTCCTTCCAAGTTGATATATGATCACTGTCAGGCGAATCATCTCCACTACTCATGACTCTGTGGTCAACAACATCAGCAAATGTCACAGAATATTTACCTGGTGATACATCTACGAATTCATAGTATCCATTCTCATCGGTAAACACATTGTCAAGAGCTAATCCGATAGGAGTTCCTCCATCGCTTCTTCTCGAAAGCCAAAGTTTTGCATTGGTCAATGGGCCATCTAATGTGCCATCTTGATCATCGTCATTGTTGATGTACCCAGAAATAGTAGAGAAGACCTTCAATGTAATCACAAAATCATTTCCATCATCATGTTCTCCAACATCTAAACTTACATTAATCACAACGAATGGATCATCTTCGATAAAGTCACCATCTGGAGTATTGTCTACACCGACTGTGTTTGCCGCTACATCAAATGGGTTATAGGCTGCAATCAATTGATTTTCCATGATTGGCAAATTGTCAAAACTATAGTTTCCATCAGCATCTACAATTGTGAAATTAATCTCATTATATGGGGCTTCCAACGTGTCTGGATTTTGACCAAAAATCTCTACAGTATAAGTAGGATCACCCAGATAAACATATCCACCTTCCATCGCTGTATCTCCTGTGCCGTCACCATCGTCATCTAAGAATACTGAACCAGAGACTGACTGTAGTATTTCTATTTCTTCTACTATTTCTGGAATCACTTCATCTTCTGCTTCTTTAGAACAAGAGCACAGCATAAGAGCAAAAGCAAAAACTAAATATTGTATGTTTTTCATGTGTTTAAAATTTTATTTCGAAAAAAAAATCAACGATTTGTATTTAATCGTGTTTTCCACATTTGATCGTTTTTCTGCATTTCTTCAAAATGCTACAAAAGCCGATCAATTTCTGCAAAATGTTTTTAAAATCACGATTCTATCATCTCTCAGGTAATCCTTAGCTTGTTTCCTGATTTTTTAATAAAAATTTATGGCTACTAAAAACAAGCAAAGTTCCTAATTATTTCCTGTGGTCTCTAAAGTTCAATCTTCGGAGTCTCATATTGATTTTCTTTTTAATGATAAGTAAAATGATTGGGGTTATTCCCATCAACAAAAAGTGCTGCGCAGCTGCTTCTACTATCTTATACACGGACTCTAAGATAAGTGCTGCAAAATGAAAAGAAATAAATTATTAAATATAAAAATAAGCGTAAAAGCAATTCATTAATTGACTAAGAAGTCTACTATGTATGGGCTGCTAGGACGATAGGGGAGGTAAATAAAAACGCCCACAAAATATTAATCTGTAGGCGTCTCAACATATTTTTTAAATGATCACTTCAATCTATTCCACAGTATACACAAAAGTATATGGATAATATTTTCGTTCACCTTCAATATTTACTATAATATTATCGATGTAAATTGATGTGTTTTCATCAACTTCAGATAGCGCTTCTCTTATCTTTTGAGTATTTACTTTGTCTGTTCTGATTCTTTTGATCTTACCATTTTCTGGGATGATTAATAGATCATATCTATCCATTGCGATTTGCGATGAGCCAGACATTAAATTAAGATTTGTACTCGATGATCTTTTAAATTCTTTTAAACTGAAATTACCAATTCCGGGCAATGAAATCATCCGGCCCCATTTCATACTTACCAGCTCATTTTTATCTGAATAATGATCATTAAG
Source organism: uncultured Saprospiraceae bacterium (assembly GCA_938003955.1). Classification (GTDB taxonomy): domain Bacteria; phylum Bacteroidota; class Bacteroidia; order Chitinophagales; family Saprospiraceae; genus CAJXUU01. Next base: position 4,078 of record CALKXE010000138.1, read on the forward strand.
TCGAAACTTATCAAGGTCTCTTAACTCTGGATCCATGAAGTCAGCAATCTCTAATTTACCTTGTGGTAGAGTCGTGTTATATACGTGTTGCTTGGATTTGAAATTTTTAATATGAACTATTTCATAAGACTCACTGCCTTCATAAGCTTTTGCTATTCGCTTAGACCTTTGATCTTCTAGATCGATTCTGACTAGAGATTTTCCTTCTGTGTTCATTACAATTTGGTAATTGCTAAATGAATTTTGAGTGTGTGGCTGACTGACAATAAACGGAGCTGAAATAGCCTCGTTATTATCTCTGAACCTTAAATTGAATTCATATGAATTTGATTCCTCATTACTTTTTGAAATTGATACTGTTATGTTGTCTCCGTTTTGTGTCTTAGATAACCAAGATTTGAAACGATCTTTTGAATCATAAAATTCACTTATCGATAATGAAAAACTTGATTCGAGTATTTTATAATTTTCTCCATGATAATATGACATTAATGAGATTACATCATCATCAATATTATTTTCTTTTTTGGATTTAGATATAGCTTCTGCATCAATTGATGCTAATCCTGAGTTCATTGCTCTCATATATTTAAAACTAATGTTTCTATCAAGATTTATATTGTCAAAAGTCTTGGAGTCAGTACTTAATTGGATTTTTTTATCAAGCATACTATAGAAATCTTCTTGAGTTACGGAGTTTTCAAGATCTAGCCAAACGCCTTTACGATTAATATTATTCTCAAAAGATACTTTCAAATCGCCCCATTTGATGACATCGGCTATGGACGTAGATGAAAACGACCATGTGCTTTCAGAGTTCTTATCAATGCTCAAATGTAAATTCACTCTCAATGAATCAGTATCACTATATGATTTTAAACTAACCATTATTTGATCATTTAATCCAAGAGAATCAATGAACTTCTTTCTTAATGCATCGGTACTAAGATCTTTAAGATCAATGGACATTTTTTTGTTGTTTTTCAGTACGTCTAAAGTGTCAATCTGTACTTTTAGATTTTTGCCATTTTGAACAATTGATGGATTTTCTGACAACAAATTGCTCAGATCACCTCTTTCGTATTCAAATATCAAGTTCTGAGTTTCGTATTTTTGACTAAGTACTACTTTCATAACATCTCCCCATGTCAGGTGAAATTTCTCTTTCTCTACATCTTCGTCCATGTTAAGAGAGATCACATTCTGATCTGCAGTGGCAAGCATTGTAGTTTCAATCTTCTGAAAGGGCGACTTTATATTCTCAGGCAACCTATCACTTAGGTCAAAAGAGAAAAAACTAAATAACACCAAAGCAATTGGAATCGCCGCTAAATATTTTAACTGACTAACCTTTTTTGAATTTTTAGCACTGAGCATCTTTACCCTTTCTTTTATATGACCATAGAAGTGGTTTGTAGCTGGAGGTAAGTTCGTAGTAGCCTTATTAGTTAGTAATATACTCGCATACGTTACTTTGTCCATCATCTTGTCCGAGACATACTTATCCGCTATGAATTCATGTGTCTGTTTTAGACTATTTCTGAATAGATAAACCAACGGATTAAACCATTTCACAATAACCATAATCTCCATAATAATCACATCAAGACTATGCCATTGACGTACATGTACCATCTCATGATCCATGATTGTTTTTTGAACTTCATCGTCCTTGTCGTGCTTGTCTTGCCAGAATATATATGAGAAAAACGATGAGGCGGGAACATCATTAGAGATCAATAAAGTATGATCTACATCCTTCATCTTAGGTGATCTATTGATTATGCCAAATAGCTTGAATAATCCACTGGCAAGCTTAAGTGCCATGATGAAAAAACCAGCCATGTAAATCCATGTAATTACATCCGCTACTGAAACATGGAGTGCATTGTTTTGCTGGGTTATTGTCTGATTGATTCCTAATTGAAAAGCATCTACAGTACTTAATATTGGGAACATCTGATCTGCACCTGTTAAGTGACTTGCCTTGCTAAAGTCGATGTTTACAATAGGAGTAATAAGAGAAAATAGTGCACTACTTATGAGATATGCTCGGTTAAATTGAAAATGCGTCTCTTTCTTTAATAGTAGATGGTAGAAAGCATAAAAAATAACCAAGCAGAAGCTAGACTCTAGCAAATACTGAGGTACTGATAGGTGGTTCATCATTATTGCTGGGATTTTAACTCATTTAGTAATTGCTCTATTTCTTGTTGTGATAGTTTTTCTTCTTTTACGAAGTAGGATAGAAGCTGTGCGGGAGACCCACCAAAATAATTGCTTATTAAACTAGAGAAAGAGGCTTTTCTGTAGTTTTCTTTTTCGAGAATAGGGTAGTATCGATGTGTTTTTCCAAAGGCTTCATATCCGACCATTCCCATTGTTTCTAACTTTCGCACCACTGATGAAACCGTATTGTAAGGTGCTTTTGGTTCGGACATCTGTTCTATTATTTCTTTGACAAATGCTTTACGAAGATCCCAGAGGATTCTCATGATTTCTTCTTCGCGGTGGGTAAGTTTCTGCATTGATATATGTGTTGATCGCTCCAAATATAACTAAATAATAGTTAGTAAACTAAAATTTAGTTATAAAACTTATGTTTAGTTATAAGTGATTGTTTTAGGGGGATGCAAAAAGAGCCCAACCTAAGTCGAGCTCTTACTTCCGATCAACAGAAAAGACCTTGTCGTGCACCTGCATTCAAAGAATGGGTGCCCTAATCCTCCTGGAAGCACCGCAAATATAGTACTATTGATTAGTAAGGTCTGACTTAAAATCAATATATTTTCCAATCCCCGCCTTTCAATTAAAGAATAAGACTGCTTTTCTACGGTTTGTATTTCTTGTAAAGACAATTTGTTTTTTCTTGCCAAGAAGTTTCTTTTAATAAGATTGATTTGTCTAATTTTAGGTGATACAACTATTAATATTAAATAACCAACCAAATGAAAAACATCTATTGCCTATTTTTTTCTTTCTTGATCTTCTGTGGAGGGCTTTCAGCTCAGAATACAGCAGTCCAATTTGATGGAAATTCAGAATCAATTACGGTTCCTTACAAATCATCAATGACCCTAAATGCTCAATACACAATAGAAGCATGGATTTTTGCAAATGAGTGGAAAAGTCTCAGTTGGCAAGGGAGTATATTTGCTAATGATGGTCAAGGACCTGATGGTGGATTTGCATTCAGATGTGGGGATAACGGAAAGTTGTCTCTAGTAATATCTGTTGATAATGTATGGAATGAAGTAGTCTCTCCCGCCATAATGAATGAAAAGCAGTGGCATCATGTAGCTGGGGTCGTAGACAATGGTTCTATGAGATTATATGTGGATGGACAAGAAGTTGCGAGTGGGACTTACTCAGGATCTCTTATTGAGAAAACAACTCCGTTTACAATTGGAGAATCAACTGGTTTTCCAGGCAGAGTATTTGACGGAGCTATAGATGAATTGAGAATATGGAATACAGTAAGAACATCCGCGGAACTAGCTGATAATAAGACAGTAGATCTTCAAGGTACGGAATCTGGACTTGTAGCCTATTTTCCTATGAACGATGGTAGCGGTACTACAGTGACTAATCTAGTAGATGTAGCATGCTCAGGGACAACTCTAGAAATGGATGATAGCAATTGGGTAGAGGGATATAAGTTACCTGATTTCGATGTGAGTGTAAAAAACATCAGTCGAATAGATAGGGTACATATGAAGACTAGACCCGTAAAAATGAGTGTAGATCTGCAGAATGTTGGAACCATGCCTATTTCTGGAATAACGGCTAGTATTGCAGTAGATGGTACCGAAGTAGCTTCAGAATCGATTGAAGTAGAATTAGCAGCTGGAGAAGCTCTCACGTATGTATTTGCTACTCCAGTCAGCTTGATGGGAATAGATAATCCGAATATAGAAATATCAATTACTCAGGCAGATGATGCCAATGCATTAAATAACAACACAGAAACAACAATCGTAACGAGAGAAGGTACTATTGTCAATCTTTTTGATCAATCACAACATAATTTTGGGAGTAGAGGACAATTACAATCAAATGCAATAACACTACCAGGAGATCTATCTGATTATGAGCAGTTATTGCTTCATATATCTGTAGATTGTCCATCAAGTGGATGCGATCCATGGGATCAAACAGCAAAAGTAATTGCTAATTCTGAATTAGGAACATTTGAGATAGCTAGATATATTACTCCATACGGCATAGCTTGTGGACCATGGATTGTTGACGTGACAGATTTTAAAAGTGTATTGACAGGCGATGTGATTTTTGATTCTTTTGTACAAGTTTTTGGGCAGTCAGGATGGTTAGTTACGCTAGACCTAGAAATGATTGAAGGCTCAAGTTCTACTCATAGTAAGGTCACTCCATTGTTTCAAACGGATTACCATGTCTACGGCGATCCAGGAATTAATGATGATCTAGATCCAATAAGTCTTACAATATCAGATAATACGAGTAGTTCACATATCAGAATGCATGTAACTGGTCATGGGCAAGGTAATACTAATAATGCAGCGGAATTCTTCCAAGCTACACACGAAGTCATGATCAATGGATCAAAGGTGGCTGATCATGCATTATGGAAATCAGACTGTGCATCCAATAGTTGCGCTGACCAAGCTGGAAACTGGTTGTTCCCAAGAGCGGGATGGTGCCCAGGGCAAGAGGTGATTCCTGCAATATTTAATACAACTGATGTAGCTTCAAGCGGTCAGTCTATTTCCGTAGATTATGAATTACAGGATTATACAAATCTATTAAATACTGGATATAATAATAGTGGGCACACAGAGCCGCATTATAGAATTCATGGTGTGATAGTAGAAGAGAGTGATGATTTCTTCATGGATTATAAGAACCTGGTTGCTTCATTTATCGGTGAATTAGTTGCACCGCCAAATTCAGAACATCAAATTACAGTTATAAATAACGGAAATGTTGACGTAGAGGATTTTGTGGTTAATTTGTTTTCAGAAGGAGAATTAATTGCAACTTTAGAGTATGATGAAATTAATAATGGGCCTGTTGGAACGAATGATGGAGCAACCATCATTTTTGATGAAGCGATCCTTCCAGCGGGTGTTAATAATATTATTGCCGAAGTAATATCAGCGGGTGATATGACACCTGGTGATAATATTATAGCTGCTGACGTCGAAGGACCTACTTCAACTGAAGACCTTGCAGTTCTCTCATCATTCTCAATCAATCCAAACCCAACCAATAGCAACATCCAACTTCAATTTGAAGAAGATCTATTAGGCGGTCAGATGGTATTATACAGCATCGACGGTAGAATGATCACAAAGAGAAACATAATAAATGCTACTGAATTGATTTCGGTTGATCACGTAGGAACATACTTCTTGAAAGCGATCAATAAAGATGGTCATACTGCTAGTAAAAAAGTAGTCGTAATTGATTAATCAAATTGTATTTTAGAATTCAGATTTTAATAGAACTAAATGAAATTCAATTCAATAAAAACAATAGCAACCATCTTATTCATGATGGTTGCTTTTTTCAGTTATAGTCAGCGAGATATTTCTGGGATTATTACGGATGGTGATTCGGGAGAGCCGCTTATCGGAGTGTCGATTTTGGACTCGGAGACGGGTTTGGGCACGGCTACGGACTATGATGGGAGTTACTTTCTGTCTGTTGCTTCGGATGCGACCTCATTGGTGTTTACATATCTGGGGTATAAGACAGAGACCATTACCGTTACTGGTAGAGAAAATTGGAATATCAAGATGATGCTTGACGGTGTCCAACTTGATAATGTGATCGTGACAGGGCTGAAGCCCAAACGAGCGGGCCGAGAATTAGGATATTCTACACAAGATTTTGATGGTCGAGAGATAGCATTGTCCAATGCGCCCAATGTAATCAGTGCACTAAGTGGCAAGTCTGCAGGTGTTAATATAGCCGGAGCTAATGGAGTCGATGGAGGAACTACGAGAATCACAATCAGGGGGAATAACAATATCACAGGAAATAACCAACCGCTTATCATAGTAGATGGTGTTCCGATTGAAAACCCACCAGGCTTGTCTGCTATAGGTAGAGGGACTGATTGGGGGTCTGCAATAAACAATATCAATGCAGACGATATCGAAGAAGTTAGCATTCTCAAGGGGCCTACCGCCTCTGCCCAATATGGAATGAGAGGCGCAAACGGTGTTGTATTGATTACCACAAAGAAAGGAGCAAAAAGAAATGGTGTAGGGATAGAATATGTATTGACACACAAAACAATCAATCCATACCGATATCGTGATGTCCAGAATAAATACGGTGCTGGTGGTCCAATCAGTTTATTGGCGCCATCATTTAAAACCAATGCCGAAGGAGAATTAGTCTATCCAGATCAAGTACATTCTAATAACGGTCCAGGAGGCAGACCAACGACAGAGACGTTCGGTTTTTACTCTACAGGTGTATCATGGGGGCCAGAGATGACAGGTCAGCAAGTCAGATGGTGGGATGGAGAACTAAGAGAGTACTCACCACAACCAGATAATTTAAAACAGTTTTTTAGTGCAGGTAATACGACGACCCATAATCTCAATTTCTCCAATGCGAGTGATAGAGGGACGATGCGAGTATCGCTTACCTACCAAGATCACGAAGCTGTAGTTCCGAATTCTAACTATGATCAGTATACTTTTAACCTAGGGTCGAGCTTGAATATAAGTGACAAGCTGGTTTCTAATATAGGCATCTCATATATCAACTACAGTAGACAAAATAGTCCTTCTTTGGGGGATGATAATAATGCATCTTTTGGTAAGGGTATATTGTATAGTTGGCCAAGGTCTTACCAAGGACTAGAACAGGAATTAAATGTCAATGAAGACGGATCAAGAAATACCTTCGGTGGTAATTATCCATTCACTTTTTCTCCGAGAGATCTTTGGTGGAACACGTACAATCAGAATACCTTCTTATCAAGAAACAAAGTCATTGGTTCTATGGGGCTCGCATATTCTCCATTTTCATGGTTGTCGATTAATGGTCGTCTAGGATTAGATTTTAATTTGAATGAATTCGAGCGGAGATTTAATCCAGTGAATGCACTTGGAGTTGAAGAAGCATTATACAGCAATGAATTAGATAGGAATATAGTCTTGAACAATGATTTGATCGTCACGGCAAAAAAAGATAAGATATTTGGATCTGCTTTTGATGTGAGCCTTACAGTCGGTGGTACGCAATGGACAAGAGATCAATACGGAATTAATGCGACAGCAAATCAATGGGAGAATCCATGGCTATTCTCATTCAATAATTATACAGGAAGTAATCCTGAGAACTTGCCACTTGCAAGAGAATTGAGATATAATAAGAAGATTAATTCTATCTACAGCTTTGCTAACTTATCATATGATAACTATCTATTTTTAGAGTTGTCAGGAAGAAACGATTGGTCATCTGCACTACCGGATAGTAACAACTCTTATTTCTATCCATCAGCTTCGTTAAGTTACATCTTATCAGAATCCATAGAGTTGCCTTGGAACTGGCTTAACTTTGTGAAATTGAGAGGATCTTTTGCCAAAACAGCTTCTGATACAGATCCATTTTTACTTGATTTTGTATACAATACAGGCACTTTTGGCGGACAGCAAACAGCCAGTCTTCCGAGCACTAAACCACCGCTCGATCTTAGGCCACAACAAGCCAATTCATATGAGCTAGGGACGACAATAGGGGTGCTAGATGATAGGATTACGATGGATTTGACTTACTACTACATTAAGTCCTTCGATCAGATATTGGAATCGCCAACGCCATCTTCTTCAGGAGCGTCACAAGTAAGAATTAACAATGGTATCTTAGAGAACTATGGTTTCGAAATGGGTATAAAAGCGAATGTATGGCAAGGAAAGAGTGGCTACTTCTCAACTGGAATTAATCTGTCCAGAAATCGGAATTTTGTACGAAGCTTAGGAGACGGAGCTCAATTCTTAGAGATCGGAAACATATGGGGCGACTTTGGTCCTAAGATAATGGTGCAGGAAGGTGAAGAGTATGGAACAATATACGGGTATGATTATGTCAGGCACGAAAACGGAGAACCGATACTTAATGAAGCTGGTACACACTACGAAATAACAGATAAGTTAGTACCTGTAGGAAATGCTTCTCCAAAATTCACAGGGGGATGGACGACAGAAGCTAGATACAAAAACTTCTCTCTTACCACTTTAGTTGATGCTAAGATTGGTGGCGATATATACGCAGGATCATACGTCATAGGGCAGCAAACTGGACAAAGTCCTTCGACGCTCATAGAAAGAGATGGAGGTGGATTGCCATACATAGATCCTGAAGGTGAGGAAAGAAATATAGGAGTGATACTTCCAGGCGTATATGCTAATGGGCAGCCTAATGATAAGGTGGTACATTACTACTATAAATATCTACCAAATGCAGGTGGATGGGGCAAAGTACTGACGACACCAGGTATTCTAGATAATACTTGGTTTAAGATGAGAGAGTTAGCATTGACTTATAATATGCCTGCGAATAAAGTACAAAAGCTCAGATTATTCCAAAACCTAAAGCTCTCTCTAGTAGGTAGAGACCTGTTTTATCTATATTCGTCTCTTCCTGATCGGGTCAATCCTGAAGGGCAAAGTGGATCTGGAAATGCTCAAGGATTGGAGTGGGCATCATTTCCGAGTATGAGATCGCTGAGTGTGAGAATTACATCTAGTTTTTAATATGACAATTCAAATCACTTTTTTTTGACGGAAATGCTAGTCTGTAAGTAGAAAGTTACTTTCTAGAATTAGATGCTATAAATTTTAAATTAATGAAAAAAGTAATAATTATTATGTCGTTTCTGGTATTCGCAACTGTTGGTTGTGATAAAGGATTCGATGATATAAATACAAACCCATTAGCGCCTTCAAGTGTGAATTATGGAGCTGTCTTTAACAGTATAGTGCAGTCGCTTCAGTTAGGGTGGAATAGACAGTTGTTTTTGCATAATGAGGTGCTGTATGATGTGACAGAACAAGCCGTAGTTACAGCTAAGACTTTTGGTAATGTAGACGGAGGATCAGAAGATGTATGGTCAAATTATTATACAGCACTTAAAAATGCTAGAGAATTGCACAGTAGGTTTGATGCTCAGACTGAGGATCCAAGAAGTACTGATATTGTTCGGGCGCAATTGAATGTGTTGATGGCGTATAAAACATTTCAGGTAACGGACTTTTTCGGTGATATACCATATTCTGAAGGCGGGCAAGCATTTTCTGAAGATGCAGTGTTGCGAGCAAAGTATGATAGTCAAGAAGATATTTACAAGCTATTGATAGAGGATCTTACAGAAGCATCTGTGATATTATCTGGTGGGGTAGAGGCTCCTATTGGTTCTTATTTGAGATATGGTGCGTTTGATACTTTCTTAGGAGATAATAATGATCGATGGGCACGATTTTGTAATTCACTTTTGTTACGTCATTTAGTAAGGATGTACGATGTAGATCCTGCTTATGCAGGGCCTAGAGTAAAAGATTTAACTGAAAGTGGCGCGAACTTCGTTACTGAAGGTGGTGATATCGTAATGAGTCCAGCCGCTCAGAACTGGGATAACCTAGGTGTGAACTGGTCTTTTAGAGAACACAATAGAGTAAGAATGGGATCTACTATATGGAATTTCATGACGGATGATGAAGGAGCGATTCTTGATCCTAGACTTGGGTTTTTCTTCGAAGAGAACAATGCTGGCGAATGGGTAGCATTTCCACAGAATTCGACTTCAGATACACCTCAGTCTGGTGGAGAACCATATCAAAGAGACAAGAGAGATGCTGCATATGAAGATAAAGGGGCAGGCAATATTTACTCATCTGTCAATTTTTATTTGATCAGAGACGAACAAGATATACCAGAGATATTGATGACTGCGGCAGAGGTAAAGTTTCTACAGTCTGAGATATTCTTAAGAGGAATAGGTGTGACTGCGGATCCATTTTTAGCGGCAAGTAGATTTCAAGAAGGGGTCATTGTATCTGTGAACTATTGGAAAGGACTTGTACAGAATTCTGCAATATGGGCGAATAAACCACCTATTCCATCAATAGCGGATGCATTCTTGTTGAGTGCAAATGCCAAATATGCTATGACTTTTGATGGGGATACAGAAGAAAATAGAAAAAAGATATATGAGCAAAGATGGGTAGATAGTTTCCGTCAACCATGGGAAGCATTCTCACTATTAAGAAGAACCAATCTTGTTCCAAGAGAAAGAGAAGCGAATCAGTTTAATAGATTCCAATATCCACAATCGGAAGTCGCTTTTAATTCAGATAATTATGAAACACAAATAGCTGCAATGGGTGGCGATAGAACAGATATTAAGATATGGTGGATGAACTAATTATTATGGGCTTAAGAATTGACCTTATCAGAATATAACCTTCTAATTTTATTGTTTTACTTCTCCTAAAAGCTAATATGATGATCGTAATCGCGTTGATTTTAAATGTTTTTTTCTTTTCGCCTCAGTCATTTGAGCTTGCAGCTGGGGATTTACTTATTCAGGATCTGGATTGTGGTCCATTTTGTGACGCTGTTGAAAAAGTAACGATAGGATATCAAGGACAGGACATGTCTCATATAGGGATAGTTGTAGATGATGGAATAAAAGGAATGTTTGTAATTGAAGCTACAGGAAGTGGAGTGATTTCGACTCCGCTCAAGACATTTTTAAATAAATCTTTGGACGAAAATGGTAAGCCAAAAGTGCTCGTAGGTCGCATGAAAGACGATTATTCTTCATTAATACCTCAAGCTATTATCTATGCAAAATCTCTCCTTGGTAAGAAATATGATCATGTATTTGATATTAATAATGATACGTACTACTGTTCTGAATTAATATACGAATCATTTAAAAATGCGAATGATGATACAGCGGTATTTGATTTAGCACCAATGACATTTATTGATCCAGATACTGGAGTCACATTTGATATCTGGACAGACTATTATGAGAACCTTAATGTCGCTATTCCGGAAGGTAAGCCTGGGATTAATCCTGGAGGAATATCAACATCTGATAAGATCAATATCGTATTTGATTACAATTTAAAAAGTAAAAGATAACTTATAGATGCAATCCTGTAGGTAACTTAGTCAGATCTAACTATCAACTTTTCTTTTTACGCTATACATTTTCATTTAGGCTTTTCGAATACTTAAATTCTCCGATGCTAGGATCGAGGGTATAAAAAAGGTGTTTTTGCATAAAGCGCCTTATGACAAAAAAAATACCCGATTCCTTACCTAAAGTGATGGGGAGTCTTGATAATACGCCATCCGATTGCTGTGGAGAAGCCAAAATTTTGGACTTTTTTTCTACTATCCTTTTTGACCGTTATTGCAAAGCTGATTAACTATACTTACTTTTGCAACTATAATAAGTATAGTATAAAACAGGAAAACAAATAAAATGAAAGCAATCATTATAGAAAAGTCAGGCGGTGTAGAAAATTTCATTTTTTCAGATGTTGATCAGCCAAGTATTAAGGGGCATGAAGTCCTAGTAGATGTCAAGGCAATAGGAGTGAATCCTGTAGATTATAAGGTGCGAGCTATTGAAGAGGTTCTGACAATGATTAATGGCGAGAGTCGGCCAGTTATCATAGGTTGGGATATATCGGGAACAATAGCTTCTGTAGGGGCGGATGTTAAGGACTTGGCCGTTGGGGATAATGTATTTGGAATGATAAATTTTCCAGGTAGTGGTAATGCATATGCTGAGTATGTTTCAGCACCAGCGAATCAGTTGGCAAAGAAGCCAGATAATGTATCATTTGAAGAAGCTGCGGCAACAACATTGGCAGCTCTGACAGCCCTTCAGGTATTACAATCAAGCGTAAAGAAAGACGATAAAATACTTATACATGCAGGATCTGGTGGCGTTGGTCATTTTGCAATCCAAATAGCCAAAGAACTAGGTGCTTATGTAATCACAACAAGTTCTGCAAAGAATAGAGAATTTGTCATGTCCTTAGGAGCGGACGAACATATTGATTATCATACGCAGTCTTTTGAGGAAGAGCTATCAGATTTAGACTTTGTTTTTGATATGTTTAATGGGGATATCTTATTGAATTCAGTGAAGGTTGTCAAAAAAGGTGGATCTATTATATCCTTGCCGACACCACAGTTTTCTGATGAAATAGTAAACCTAGCGAAGGAGAGAAATGTAAATGTTTCATTCCATATGGTTCAATCGAATGGAGCTGATATGAATACCCTAAAAGGAATGTTAGAAAGTGGAGCTATCAAGCCTCATATTTCGAATACATTTGCATTTGACAAGATGGGCGATGCACATCTACAATTAGAAAGCGGTAGAACAGTAGGTAAAGTAATTGTGAAAATGTGAATGGCCTATAACGAAATGGGTGGGTAAGTAAACAAAGGACTTCAGAGAAGTCCCACTATGTTAGAAAATCCAGATTTAGTCCATGGCTACTTCAGAGAAGTCGGACTATCATCTCGCGTTTATACCATCTGTATTTGATAATGCCATGTAATTGTACAGAACGAAAAAAAAGCAAGAATTGATCTAATACCAATTGTGTTTCAATTTGTCAGATAACGATATTGGTAAATGCCGATACATATTGAATGTTGCAGACGAGTTTATGCGGCAAATTCAATAATAATCGGTATTAAAGATGATTCTTGCTTTTTTGTTTTACAGAATTACTTTTTTTGCTTGATTATTAATCAAGCCTTTAAAATTATCTCACGAAGATCGTCAGCTATTGGAAAAGGTTTCAACGGTGGGACATTTGCTCCTCCAGGATTCCCAACAGGAACCTTGCCCACAAAAGATTTGATACCACCGAAAATAAGTCTTGGAACCTGTCCAATTATTTCCTTAGAGCTTTTTATCTGAAATCCGAATTGCAGCATCTTCCAGTGAACTAAAGTATGCGCATAAGGATATCTCTGTCCAATAATGTGAGCTCGTTCAAGGTGATTCCATGCGTCTTGCATATTTCCACTTTGATTCTCCGACGTATAAGATTCTAGTTCATTATTAAAATGAACCTTAAGTCCTTCAGGTAAGGTTGTATATATCTTCATGATTTAATTGTCTGATTAGCTCAATCCACTTATAACTCCGTTATCATCTATTTCCATATGCGCGCTGGCAGGGGTAGCTGGCAGTCCGGGCATACGCATCATTTTACCTAGTATTGGAATGATAAATCCAGCTCCAACCGCATATTCGAATTCGCGGACTTCAACTTCGAAGCCAGTTGGTCGGCCCAATAACTTATCATTGTCAGAGAATGATTTTTGAGTTTTTGCCATGCAGATCGGCAGTTCGTTTAGTCCAAGTTTGTCGATTCTCCTAAGATCAATTAGGGCTTTCTTACTGAAAATGACTCCGTTTGCCCCATATATTTTAGTTGCAATGGTTTCTATTTTCTCTTTTACTGGACTTTTCCAATCATACAAAGGCATGAAATGATTAACGCCACTATCTATGACTTCAACTACGGCTTGTGCAAGATCTTTCATTCCTTCTCCACCATCGGCCCATCCTTTTGCAACTACGGCATTTACACCGAGTGCTTTACATTTTCCTTGGATAAATTTTACTTCCTCTTCTGTATCAGATGGGAATGCATTAATTGCAACAACGGGATTAAGACCAAATCCTTTACAGTTTTCGATGTGTTTTTCTAGATTCGAAAACCCTTCAGATACTCTGTCTATAGATGGTGTATTGTATTCTTCTTTTGGTGCCCCTCCATGATGTCTCAGAGCACGGATAGTGGCAACGAGTACTAGTGCTTTGGGTTTTAGTCCTGCAGATACACATTTGATGTTCAAGAATTTCTCTGCACCGAGATCAGCTCCAAATCCAGCTTCTGTCACTACATAATCGGATAGAGACATTCCCATCTTAGTTGCTATGATCGTATTTGTTCCTTGTGCAATATTCGCAAATGGACCTCCGTGGATAATAGCAGGATTCCCTTCCAAAGTTTGCACTAGGTTTGGTTTGATAGCATCCTTTAATAGGATCGCCATCGCATTTTCTGCCTTTAGATCCCTTGCATATATAGGTGCTCGCTGTAGTGTGTAGCCTATGAATATGTTACCTAATCTTTGTTTTAGATCAGCAAAGTTTTCTGACATACATAATATAGCCATTACTTCAGATGCTGGAGTAATATTGAATCCGTCTTCTCTAGGTATTCCGTTAGCCGTACCTCCGAGACCGATTACAATGCTCCGCAATGCCCGGTCATTCATATCCATGACACGCTTCCACACTATCGTCCTGGGGTCAATGCCTAGACTATTTGTTTTGCTCTGTATATTATTATCAATTAAGGCAGAGAGAAGATTGTTTGCCTTTTCTATTGCAGAAAAATCACCAGTGAAGTGTAGATTGATATCTTCCATCGGAACTACTTGAGCAAATCCTCCACCTGCAGCACCACCTTTGATTCCAAATACGGGCCCTAATGATGGTTCTCTAAGTACAACAGTTGCTTTTTTACCGATTTTATTCAAACCTTCGGTTAATCCGATAGATGTGGTTGTTTTTCCCTCTCCAGCTGGAGTAGGTGTCATTGCTGTCACCAATATCAGGTTGGATTTAGATATCTTCTCAGGACTTAGAAATGATAATGGGAGCTTCGCTTTATATTTTCCATACATTTCCAGGTCGTCCTCTTGTATATTCAGATTAGCAGCTATCTTTTTGATGTGGTGCATTTCATTAGACTGTGCGATATCTATATCAGTTCTGTTGTGAGACATTACGTATTATATTTTAGTGTTTTAAATGATTAGGTTATTCCAAAAGTATGGATTGTTTCTATTATTAAAAGGGAATGAGGATATTTTTCTTCTGTTAAGAAGAATACTTAATCAGAAGATGAATTTACAAAGCATGATTTCTAGTGTTTAATAGTGTGTATCGAATTGGATTTATGCAGAATATTATCAACTTTGCCATATAGAGATAACATTCACATGGACTCAATAACTGAACACTCCAACAACTAATAAATGCACCGTCACTTCAAAATTCATAAGCCTTACTTCATGCTTAGTCAGTTCAAACTTGAACGTCAAGGGGTAAAGCGTCTTCTGGGAGAGCTACATGGTTTTCCGGAAGGAACTATGGCAGTGGGGAGGCTTGATGAGAAATCAGAGGGTTTATTATTATTAACCACAGATGGTAAGATGAGTGCTTATATTAACAGTAAGAAAGTCGAGAAGGAATATTACGCGCAAGTTGATGGAATCATGGATGAAGATACAGCCGAGGTTCTTCGAAGTGGGGTAGAGATAAGTACTGCAGGGAAGAAATATCAGACTAAAGAATGTAAAGTAGAATTATTAAAGAGTGTCCCTGACTTTCCAGAACGGAAAAGAAAGATAAGAGATGATAGGCATGGTCCGACTTCTTGGGTTTCGATTACGTTGAGAGAAGGTAAGTTTCGCCAAGTTAGGAAGATGACAGCCGTGGTAGGTTTTGCTACGTTAAGGTTAGTCAGAGTTCGCATTGGTGACATAAGATTAGGAGAGATGAAAGCGGAGGATGTGGTAGAAGTGGATGAATTTGGATTATAATTCAAAATTGAGATTCTAATCGATAAGATAACAAAGAAGTTATATATTTACATAAACAATATACGTTAATCGCTTGATTTTTAGAAGTGTAATAAAAAAGTGAAATTAATAGTCGTTAAACTATTGTAGATTATAAATTAATAAGTATCTTTGCACTCCGAAATGACAAAAATTAAAATTCCGCCAATATGGATTTAATAAAATATGCTACAGAGCAAGTAAGTGTTGCAAATGAATTACCAACTTTTAGACCTGGTGATAATGTAAACGTAAGTTACAGAATCGTCGAAGGAGAAAAAGAAAGAATTCAGAAATATAGAGGTGATGTTCTTCAGATAAAAGGACACGGTCTAACTAAGACTTTTACGGTTCGAAAGATGAGTAATGGTGTGGGAGTAGAGAGAATCTTCCCATTCGCGTCTCCAAACGTTGTAAACATTGAAGTTCTTAAGAGAGGTAAAGTGAGAAGAGCTAAATTATACTACCTAAGAGAATTGGTAGGTAAGAAAGCTAAGATCAAAGAGAGAAAATTCGTCAGTAAGAAGTAATACTTTTTATTGTAGTGAAAATACAGAAGGTTATCCGTGCATACGGATGACCTTTTTTAGTTTATTATTGAACTACTCTTAATTTATAGAGTTAATTACTTAGTTTATTTTTGATGAAATCTTTATTCGAAAGGATTGGTTTGTTATGTTGATGATTAATGAAGCATTTTATTTGTAAAGATTAATTTCACTTTTTATACGTTTCCTTTATAGTTTGTATATTGGATTTTATAAACAAGCCACAAAAAGAAGAGCAAATAGTATTGACGAAATGAGGTATATATTTTTAATAGCAACAATCCTAATCCTAGGCTGTAAACAAGAAAAGGTTACAACCACCCAAGTAGTCGAAGACCTTTTCGGCGAATGGGATATATTTCATGTGACAAGGAATGGTAAAGTCACAAAAACACTTGAGAACGGTTATTTACATTTTCAAGCGGACAATACCATCAAAAGCAATCTATTCCCTGACGAAAATTATCATACATTTAGCTTTGAGCAGAATAAGGTAGATATTCAAGGTTTAAAAAATCTAAATGTATTCAAGGTGCAGTCATTGTCTAATGATACCTTGATTGTAGATTCAAAAGTAAATGCGTTTGACTTGCAGTTCCATCTTAAAAAGAGATAATTCAATATTATTTTAGCTTAACATTATCTAATTATAAAGTAAGCAGCGATGAGAATTTTATTTTCTTTAATTCTAGCTTTTTTTATTCACTTCACAGCTAATGCATTAGAAATTAGTGTCGAATGCGGATCATTTAAAGATGGTGATAAAACCTATCTAGAAACTTATGTAAGAGTCCTAGGTAGATCAGCTGAATTTCGAGAGTCGATAGCAAAAGACGGATTTCTTGAAGCTTCAATAGATTTTACATTTATCTTATCGCAAGGGGTAGAGATAATCTCATATGAGAAATTTATATTAAACTCACCAAAATTAAAAGAGGCTCAAGATTTTTTAGATGTGAAACGGTTTGCATTAGCACCAGGTTCATATACTTTGAAGATTGCAGCGATTGATATCCATAATCCAGAGAATAAGTTGGAATTAGAAAGACCAATTATAGTAAGTAGTTACAGCAGGGCGGTAGAACTTTCTGACGTGCAGTTGTTTGGAAAGGTAGAGCAATCAACGAATTCCAATCCATTGGCTAAGAATGGAGTATATATGGAGCCACTTAATTATGGAGTGGTCACCGAAGACATAGATGTCCTAAATATTTATACTGAGATATATCTTAAGAATACTGATGATACGAACTTGTTTGTAAAATACGGAATCGAAGAAGGGTTTGATAATACAGTAGGGAAGGAGCTGATGAAGAAGGTTAAGAAATTAGATGATCAACCTCATCAACCACTAATTTTAAAATTGCCGGTTGATAAAATACCATCTGGAAATTATAAAGTTTCGGTGGAGATTATGGATAAAACAAGATCTATATTAGTATCTAAAGTTGTAAATTTTATAAGATCAAATCCAGTCTTTGATCAAGTCTACTGGAAATCATATAATGAAACGGAAGATTATTCATTTATGAATGACATGACAGAAGGTGAGGTTGATTATGGGCTGAGGGCGACAAGTCCAGTAGTTTTCGAACCTAAAAAAAGCTTATTAGATTATATTATAAAGGATGCACCATTGAGAGCTAAGAAAAAATTCTTATTCTCAATATGGAAAGATAAAGAACCAAGAAATACAGAACACCATTATCAACAATATCTTACAATCGCAAAAGCCGTAGATTTAGAATATAATAGTAATGTAGGTTATGGATTCGAGACTGATAGAGGATATATTTTCCTTAGATATGGAAAACCTAATAGCGTACTGACAATTGATCAGGAACCAGATGCTTATCCATATGAAATATGGTATTATAATCAAATAGAAGAGTCAACTCAGACTAATGTTAGATTCATATATTTTAATAAGTCGCTAGTCGCTAAGGATTATAATTTATTGCACAGTACATGTAGAGGAGAAATTCAAAACCCAGCATGGGAAGTTGAGTTATACGGCCGTGGACTCGATGTCCAAGAAGTAAATAAGATAGATGCTGTGCAAACAGGTGACGGATGGAACAGAAGAGCTAAGCAATACTTTAATGAGTATTGATATAGAAGAAATTTCAATTGTGTCTTAAGGAACTCTATACTACGAAGCCCAATGGTCTTATCCCTATCAGCTTGTTTAGCAGGGGGGCGGATGTGCCATTCAGATAGTAATTGAAGCTTGAAAGGCTAAAAACTAACGTTGTATCCATAAAGATCCCAAGCCCCAAGGCTTATGAAAGAGAAAAATCTCATTTCAAATAAACGCTGCGCTTGGCTTAAATAAAAAACGACCTTCTTTTACTTTTAAATATTACTTACCAAAATCTGGCAGGTTCGTAAGCTCTCATCATCTTCATTACAGCATCGAATATATCCTCTGGTCCAGGCTTTGTGAAATAATCACCATCTGATCCAAATGGAGGTCTATGTTCCCATGCAGATATAGTCACTGGAGCTGCATCGAGATATTGATATCCGCCCTGTGTTTCAAGTACTTCTTTCATCATATAAGCTGTAGCACCTCCTGGCATATCTTCATCCAAGAATATGATTTTGTTTGTCTTTTTGAGTGACTCTACGATTGAGTGCTCTAGATCGAACGGTAAAAGTGATTGTACGTCTATCAATTCAATTGATACGCCAGCTTTCTCTAGCATTTTGATGCCTTTTTGAGCTTCTCTTACGCAAGATCCATATGTTACAACAGTAATGTCAGTACCTTCTTGTAGTATTTCCGGTACACCAAGAGGAAGACAATACTCTCCTAGGTTGTCAGGCAATGTTTCTTTTAGTCTGTATCCGTTAAGGCATTCTATGACGATGGCAGGATCATCTCCTTGAAGTAGTGTGTTGTAAAAACCTACGGCTTGTACCATATTTCTCGGAGTAAGGATATACATTCCTCTCAAAGAGTTGATCATCATTCCTAATGGAGAACCCGCATGCCATACTCCTTCTAGTCTATGTCCTCGAGTTCTTATAATAGCGGGTGCTTTTTGGATGCCATTACTTCTATATCTTAATGTAGCCAAGTCATCTGAAAGTGGAGATAAACCATAAAGCAAATAGTCCAAATATTGGATCTCTGCTATTGGCCTTAGACCTCTCATCGCAGTGCCAATAGCCATACCCATAATCGACCATTCTCTAATTCCTGTGTCGAATACTCGATGCTCTCCGTATTTCTCCTGAAGACCTGCAAATCCTTGATTAACGTCTCCTATCTTACCTACATCCTCCCCGAATCCGATCATGTTTGGATATTTTTCCAAAGCTATATCGAAGAAAGAGTTTATTATTTGGTAACCATTTAGTTTTTTGGAACTGTCGCTGTATTCTGCAGCAACGGGTGGAATATTTACGGCACCAGTATCAGAGCTACTGTATAGATGTGTATGATATTTGTCATTGGCAGACTCATATGATTCATCAAGAAAAGATTGAAGTGCTTGGGGTGTTTTACCCGTTTCTACAAGCATATGTTGCTTTAGAATTCTAGCATTTTTTACAATGTCACTATATACAGGATTAAGTAATGTGTTGAGATCTTTTTCTAAAGATAAAACCTCCTCAGATTTCTCTGATATAGAAGTATATATTGCGGCTAAGTTCTTAATCGTTTCTTTGACAGGAGCCAAGTATGTATTCCAAGCATTTGTCCGTCCCTCTTTAGCGTCATTAGCTGCTTTTAATTTTATAACATCTAATTCATCTTGAGTAGCTAGTTCGTTTTTAAGTATCCATTCTTCGAACTTAATATTACAGTCGTACTCTGACTCCCATTGTAGTCTTTCTTTAGATTTATATCTTTCGTGGGACCCTGAAGTAGAGTGACCTTGAGGTTGTGTCAGTTCCTGTACGTGAATTAGTGCAGGTCGACTTTCTTCTCTAACTTTTTTAGTTACTTTTTCGAAAACGGCACAAAGGGCAGGGTAGTTCCAGCCTTTTACAGTATATATCAGCATACCATCACCATTCTCATCTACTAGGAATCCTTCCATTGCACGAGAGATGCTTCCTTTAGTTGTTTGTTTATCTACGGGTACAGAGATTCCATATCCATCATCCCAAACGCAAGCGATAAGCGGAACTCTATTTACAGTAGCTGCATTCATCGATTCCCAGAATGGTCCTTCTGAGGTACTGGCATCGCCAATAGTACAAAAGATAACTTCATTTCCATTTTCAGTTAAGGTGTCTTTTAAAGGGAAATTACCCCCTTTCTTTAATAGTTTAGATGCTTGAGCCAAACCAAGACCTCTTGCCATTTGTCCTCCAGTACAAGAGATGTCAGACGATACATTATATAAATCTTTTAATGGCAGCCAATTGTCGTTAGAATCAATTGTCGGCGTTGCGTAGTGGCTATTCATTTGACGACCACCAGAAAATGGATCGTTCTCTGTGTCTGCATACAATTGAGCAAAGAATTGTTCGATTGTACACTCACCAATACCAAACATAAATGTCTGATCTCTATAGTAACCTGATCTCCAATCTCCTTTTTGGAATGATCTAGCCATAGCTATTTGAGGCAGTTCCTTACCGTCTCCTAAGATTCCGAATTTAGCTTTGCCGGTTAGTACCTCTTTTCTCCCCATTAAGCTAACTTCCCTGCTCATTATTACAGTATAAAAGTCCTGTAATACTTCAGCTCTAAATTTTGATGATTTAGAAACGTTTTCTGGAATTGAAGTAGCATCAATGGTTTCGTTTTTCATATATTTCAAGGTTGGAGTAACTTTTAAAAGAATAACTACGTCATAAAGCTGTGAACTAAAGAGTAATTATTGTATTAATGCAAAATTACAAAAGATTGTTCGTAAAATCATCTATTCAATGCGTGATTTTCTTATAAAATTTGGTTGACTGCCATATGTAACATTTTCGGTTAACACATGTTTAACAAGGCGGCATGATATATGATCTTGTTATTCCGATATAAATACTTATTTTTGTATCACAAGAATTAAAAATAAACATTTAAAATTAAATATCAATGAAAAAATTATTCCTTTTATCATTCATTTTTGCGGCATTCAGCATGGTAGCTGTTGCACAATCTGCAGAGCCTGTAACACCAACTGCGACTGAAGAAACTGAAAGCAAAACAGGAGGTCCTGTAATGTCTTTAGAATCTAATACAGTTGATTTTGGAACTATGAAGCAACATGGT
>CALKXE010000139.1 GCA_938003955.1 uncultured Saprospiraceae bacterium
GATATCACAGCAAGTGCAGAAAACAACTTATACCAGAACGAACCGAATCCATTCAAAGATCAGACGATGATCAAATTCGAATTGGCAGAGGCGGGTGCAGTAACATTTACTGTAACTGATGTAACAGGTAAGCTCTTGAAAGCTGTAAATACTGCAGGAATACAAGGAATGAATATCTTACCATTAGATGCAGATGATCTTGGAGTTACTGGAGTATTGTACTATACGATTGAGAGTGGTGAGTTTACAGCTACTAAGAAGATGATAGTTGTTAGATAAGAATTCAACTCAATTTGAGATTAAATATACAGCCCTTCTGCATTGATTTGTAGAAGGGTTTTTTTATTCAATGTTTACGCTCGTTAGATAATTTGAATAGGACTATTACTTAAGTATTAACCTGAATTCGATAAAATACTCGATTATGGTGTGAATTACATTTGTAGATCAATTCTCAAAACCGTATCATTACCATACAAAACCCAATATAGAGTATGTCAATCCACGAAAAGAAGAATCTCAAAAGGCAAGAAGAGAATATTGTAGAGAATAGTCAGTTGAATATTTGGGAAGCCTTGGTTCCTGTTGTTTGTTTGATGGCCTTATTGGCTTATAATGTCTTTGGGAAAGATGGTGGATGGTTAGGTGATTATTCGAATCAGTACATTTTACTTATTGGGGCAGCAATAGCCGCTGCAGTTGGGTTTTTTAATAAAACTTCAGTGTCTACGATGATAACTGAGGTATGGGAGAATTTGAAAAGTGTTTTACTTCCTATCTGTATATTGTTACTAGTAGGCGCATTGGCTGGTACATGGCTTGTTAGTGGTATAATACCAGCGATGGTTTATTATGGTCTTCAGGTCTTGAGTCCTAGTATATTCTTGCCAGCATCAGTCATAATTGCAGCTATTATATCTATAGCGACAGGTAGCTCATGGACAACTTCAGCAACGGTAGGTATTGCACTAATCGGAATAGGAAAAGCATTGGGCATTCCTACTGGTATGATAGCGGGAGCGGTTATTTCAGGGGCTTATTTTGGAGATAAGATGTCACCTTTGAGTGATACGACTAATCTAGCGCCGGCGATGGCAGGTACAGATCTGTTTACGCATATTAAATATATGAGCCTTACAACAGTGCCAACGATCATTATTACACTGATTGTTTTTACGATTTTGAGTTTCAGTATTGATACTTCTGGGAGTGCCGATATCAGTGGGTTGTTGACGACGATGGATGCGACATTTAATATTACACCTTGGTTGTTTTTAGTGCCGGTAGGAGTTGTGGTGATGATTATTTTAAAAACAAAGCCACTGATTGCACTAGGTGCGGGTGTTTTGTTAGCTGCCATATTTGCATTAATATTTCAGTCTGAAGTTTTAGGGTTTATAGGAGCTACTGATATAGGAGCCTTATTTACAGCCATTACAACGGATGTAGCTATCGTAACAGATAATCCTACATTGAATGACCTATTTACATCAGGAGGAATCATGGGTATGCTATGGACTATATTGTTGATAATATGCGCAATGGTATTTGGTGGTGTTATGGATGGGATAGGCGCATTAGCTAGGATCACAACAGCTTTATTATCTGTGGCGACTTCCACCTTTGGATTGTTTGCCAGCACAGTAGCAAGTTGTATCGGTCTTAATGTAGTCGCTAGTGATCAATACCTTGCGATTGTGATACCAGGAAAGATGTTTAAGCAGGCCTACGAAGATAGAGGACTTGCACCAGAGAACTTAAGTCGGACATTAGAAGATTCAGGAACAGTAACTTCCGTATTGATTCCATGGAATACTTGTGGTGCATACCAGGCTGGTGTTCTTGGAGTTGGTGTTGGCGAGTATTTTGTCTATGCAATCTTCAATTGGTTAAGTCCTATTATGACATTGATCTTTGCTGGCTTTGGGATAAAAATTAAGCAGTTGGTGAAGAAATAGGAATCGTTGCTACTATCAAATTTACATAGGTGCAAGTAGAGAATAATAAATCGTCAGACAGCACATTCACAGGCACTGTTAATTTCTTGTGGGTCATACTTTTAATAGGTAGCTTATTATGTGGAGGCTTAGTTTTCTATGATTATGTCAATGAAATCATTGATCTTAATACAATGATGGTTGGGCCTATTTTTGTAGTGCTTTCAATTTTTACAATTTTAATTCCTCCATACTATAAGGTGATTTATGCGAATAGATTCTTATCTAATTTAATTCGGTGGTTCGTAGGACTTGCTTGCGTACTAAGTTTGATTTTCATTTACAATTTCACCAGAAATATTTCGCCGGTTGTTTATTCAGTTAAGTTCCTTTGGGAAGAAGAGATAGATATTGAGTTTAGAGAAAATAATACTTTTAGGACTTGTAACTCTGACATGTTTAGCAGCTCAGTTTCATATGGGAAGTATCAAAGAAATAATGATAAAATAATATTGGTAGATGAAATCAAATTTGGGATGTCAAAAATGAATGATACTTTGATTATCAATGAGAAAGGAATAGACTTCACTTTAGCGGAGCCATGGAGAGTGAGCAGCGGGACTTTACATTATGTAAAGTAATAGTTTAAGATATTAATTTTTATTTATTGGAGTATTGGTTACTAAATATTAACATTGAATCTCTCAAAGTAAAAACCATCCTCCTTCAATTGTGTTTTACTTGGAATAACATGTAATTTCGCAGCTTAATTCTAATTATGAGTTTAGATAACAATAAAATCCTAGAAGCATTACGTACAGTCAAAGACCCGAATACAGGTCAAGACATAGTTTCTGTAAAGATGATAGGGGACTTTAAAGTGGAGGGGAACAACGTTTCATTTACAATCAATCTTATATCTAAGGACAGTCAAGTAAAGCAAACATTAAACTTTGCTTGTATGCACGCTATTCAAACTATATATCCAGAAGCACAGGTTCATATACATATGAAGAGTGGAGGTCCAGCTGGAGCTGAGAAGACAAGAGCACTTCCTCAAGTTAAAAACATAATCGCTGTTGCATCTGGAAAAGGAGGAGTTGGGAAATCTACAGTTTCTGTAAATCTTGCGATATCTCTAGCCAACAAAGGAGCAAAGGTCGGGTTAATAGATGCAGATCTATATGGACCAAGTATTCCTACGATGATGGGATTGCAAGGTCAACGACCAAAGATTGAAATGCTTTACGGTAAACATAAAATTGTGCCACTAGAAGCACATGGTGTAAAAGTTATGTCTGTCGGGTTTATCGTAGAGCCGGAACAGGCAGTTGTTCTAAGAGGCCCTAGATTGGGAGGGATAATAAAACAATTTATAAACGATTGCATATGGCCGGATTTAGATTATCTGATTATTGATCTTCCGCCAGGGACAGGTGATATACAGCTTACATTAGTACAGACGGTGCCTATAACGGGAGCGATCATAGTTACTACTCCACAAGAAGTAGCGGTAGTAGATGCAGTGAAAGCTATAAATATGTTCTTAATAGATCATGTAAGTGTACCGATATTAGGTATAGTGGAGAATATGTCTTGGTTTACCCCAAAAGAATTACCAAATAATAAATATCTAATTTTTGGAGAAGGTGGAGGTAAGAAATTAGCAAAACTATCTAAATCGGTTTTGCTAGGACAGATCCCTTTAGTACAAGGAATTAGGGAAGGTGGAGATGATGGTAAACCAGTGTCTACACAAGAAGGAAACCCACTCAAACAAAAGTTCGAGGACTTGGCACTTAATACGATCCGACAGGTACAATTAAGGAATGAAGTATTAGGGCCTACGACTATTGTGAAAATGGTAAATTAAAACTTAAATTCTCCGGTGCTTATTTCGGGAGTATAAAAAGATGTTTTTGATGAAAAGCATTGCAACAAAAAAGACCCGATTTTCGAACTTAAGGGTGGAAAAATATGGCAAATACGGCATCCGCTTGCGGTGGGGTAGTCAGAACTTAGGTTCTTTTTTACTAATAAAATGAATCTTAAGAGGCGTTTTTTTGTTCCTCTAATGTCTTACGACGGCTAAAGTGAAACCTAGCAATGAAAAGATATATGATTTATATAGATTAAGATAATTAATATATTAATTTTGCAGATATGTCAACCATAGAACAAGAAGCATTAAAAGATAGAGTAGACGCTGCATTGGAATCTCTCAGGCCGCATTTGAAAGTGGACGGTGGTGATATCGAGGTGGTAGAAATTACTGACGACATGACTGTAAAGATCAAATGGTTAGGGAATTGTGAGTTTTGCTCTATGTCCGCTATGACCATGAAGGCTGGGGTAGAACAGACATTGAAATCTAAAATTCCAGAGATAAAATCAATTGAAGCGGTCAACGGTTTGAACTAAAATACTCATTTCATAAAACAATTTCTACTGTATATTTTGAATTCTAAGACCCTATATTTCTATGAAAAGAAGTGAGCTCATACACCAGATAAATCTAAAGAAATCTTTTTTATGTGTTGGATTAGATACTGATCCTGCTAAGATCCCATCTTTTCTTAATGATTTTGAAGATCCTATTTTTGAGTTTAATAAGAGAGTAATCGATGCAACCAAAGACTTATGCGTTGCATACAAACCTAACATTGCATTTTATGAATCTCTTGGACCAAAAGGCTGGGAGTCCTTAGAAAAAACAATTGATTACATTCCTGATGATATATTTACAATAGCGGATGCAAAAAGAGGAGACATAGGTAATACCTCAAAAATGTATGCCAAAACATTCTTTGAATACTTCGACTTTGATGCAGTTACTGTAGCTCCATATATGGGTGTAGATTCTGTAGCACCTTTTCTAGAGTTCGAAGATAAGTGGGTCATCCTTCTTGGGTTGACGTCTAATAAAGGAAGCAATGACTTCCAGCGGATACAATCAGGAAGCACTCCATTATATGAATCAGTTATTAGGAAGTCGCAAGAGTGGGGTAGTCCAGAAAACTTGATGTATGTTATTGGAGCTACTCACCCAGAATCATTTGCAGAGGTAAGAGATATGGCAAAAGAACACTTTTTCTTGGTGCCCGGTATAGGAGCGCAAGGTGGTGATCTTCATGGAGTCGTTAGCAATGGTAAAAATGATGACTGTGGGCTTCTTATCAATTCTTCAAGAGGTATTATATATGCTGGTGGAGATTCTGAAAACTTTGAGGTAGCTGTGAATAAAAGTGCTGCTGAATTGCAAGGCAAGTTGGGTACTTATTTGTGATCCAATTGAAGAATCAATCTTTTATACAGCCACAGAATTCTTTCTAATCCAATCTATAACAATACCATTAAAGATCGTCGGCTTATCTATATTAACAACATGGCCACAGTCCTCAATTACTGTGAGCATTGCCGATGTATGTTTAGACACAGTCATTCTTATAGATGGCAAAAACATATGATCCTCCTCTCCCATAACATATAAAGTTGGAATAAGTGGATCTTTAGATCTGAAAAGTCTTAGGATTGGATTCACAGTTGTAGTTAATCCAAACCACTTGATAAATTCTTTTTGATAAAGCTTTTTCGCCTCTCTGATGAATAAGTTTCTTGATTCGCGCTGCTTTTTTCGAGGCATTATTACAAATGCAAATAGCTTGTATAATAAGATGTAAGGCACTAATGATTTTAAGATGAATCCAGCTCTCATTAATAATTGTGACCCGAAGTTCATTTTGAGAATAGCTCCTCCCATAATCATCGATGATATTATTTTTGGTCTTATCTCAGCTAATTCTCTAATAATAATAGTACCTAGGCTTATCCCTACAAAATGTGAAGACTTGATCTTAAGATGGTCAATTACTTCAATGACATCATTAGAAACAGAGCGGAAAGTATACTTAGATATACTTTTTAATCCCATTCCTTTGCTATTTCCATGGCCTCTCAAATCAATGAGTAATACATTAAACGATTTTTGAAATTCTTTTACTTGCTTGTACCATATAGACGAGCTACCACCTGCACCATGTACAAAGGTCACCCATTCTTTGGATGTGCTGTGCTCGTATGTTTTGTAATGTAACATTTTCTATATAACGCGTTTTAGTCTCAATTAGGTCAAAGATAAGCTTGTTTTATTCTTTAAGTGGATATAATTAGATCAAATGACGATATTGTTGACTTATATACAAGAATAGAGATGGAAGAAAGGCAAGTTTTAAATAAATTAGGACTATTGGTTGGGTTTATGGGAGCTATGGCTGTAGTGTTAGGAGCTTTTGGTGCTCACAGTTTGAAAGCTGTACTGCCGGTAGATAAATTAGTATCCTACAATACTGGAATCAGTTATCATTTTTATCATTTGTTTGCAATGATATTCGCATGTTTTGGGCTAGGCAGTAAGGATAATAAATGGGCTAAACGTTCTTTTTGGTGTTTTTTCTTGGGGATAATATTATTTTCAGGGTCTATCTATCTCTTAGCAACAAGAGACTTAATTGGGTTGGTCAATTATAAATGGTTAGGACCTATTACACCTGTTGGAGGAGTGCTTTTTATTTTGGGGTGGATATTTCTGGGAATATCACTTTCTAACAAAAATGTAAACTAAGCAGCATATTTATATAAATGGGAGTCTGTTTGATGTGATATTAGGTGCAAAACTTTATATATTGTGACCTAGATTAACAACTTAATTATAAATAAAAAAGATAAAATGAGAAATTTTTTAATTCTGTGTTTCTTAACGATTTCTACTTTGAGTTATTCTCAAAAGGAGATTGCATGGTTTGATGCCGGTCTAAAAGTAATGTATGGTGGTAGTAATGTTATAAATATGGCTGCTATCGATGATCCAAATCTTAATTACGAGTTGGCTTTTGGTAATGCTATAAGTTTCGGGGGGAAAATTGGCATTAATAGAGGATATAATGGATTGGCTATTGAACTGATGTATGCTAAGAATGGTACTACTTATGAAGGACTAAATGGATATCCTGAAGCACCGGAAATAAAATGGAACTCAATGGACTTGTATTTTCTATTTAGAAATGCTAAGAACTTAGGTTTCTTTGAGATCGGTCCTAAAGTTGGGTTTTTGAGAAGCGTAGAAAGAACAGGAGCGGATGGTCAATTAGCTGATTTTACAGAATTTAATAACAGACAAATATCTGGAGTTCTTGGTTTTGGTGTAAATGTACTTGGTACTGATGGATCATTTAGTGGTCAGATAGGACTTAGGTTTGAGTATGGGTTTACTGATATCAATGGTCAAGATGATCCAACTGCAGGGAATGAACCATATCCTTATGCAACAGGAATTTATGCTGGAGATAAAGGGTATCAGAAGTCGGCACCAGTTTTTGCAGGATTAGTATTCGAACTTAATTTTGGTATCGGATCTTATGGAATAGCACAATGTGGAGCTAGAGCTAAATTCTTTTCTTTATAAGAAAGTGGATTAATAATATATTTGGATCATTGATTCAAAAAAAAAGCCTATCGAATTGTTTCGATAGGCTTTTTTTAGATCAAGGATGTAAATCTAAATGATTTATTATTTATGTAATCATTCTTCCTCCGGTGCATCCATACCAATGATTTTCCTTTTTAATGCAGAAAATTCTTCATCAGTCAATAAGCCATCTTCCTTCATTTTCACAATATTCTGAATTTGTGTAAAGCTATCGTTTACTTTTACTGCTTCGTCTTGTTGTTTTTTATCCTTTTGAATACTAGAAGCCATTTCTTTTCCTTTTTCAAACTTCTCGTTATAGTATTTTTTCAATCTAGAAGGATCAAAGTCTAAAAACGTACCTCCAGTGTCAAAGTGTTTTTTGAATACCTCTCCCAATGCATAAGTCGATCCTCCAGAGAGAATAGCCATGGTTACACCACCAAGTATACTGCCCACTCCTGGAATGAATTTTATTGCTCTTGCACCGAGTCTAGCGAATCCAGAACCTGTTAATGCTGTAATTACTGCTTTGCCCTCCGTTTCTTTGAAGTCAATATCATAAATCTTACACATCTGTCTTATCATATCCAACTGGATAGCCGCTACTGCAAATAGATCCGCAATAGGCACTGGAATAAAACCTGCACCCATAGACCAAATCATATGGTTATGGATAACACTATTGGCCATTTCTGTTTTGTTACTAATCTTTTTATCTGACATAATTTTTAGATTTTACTTTATACATTCAATATAACCCCTATTTCTGTTACAAGGGTTCAATTTTTCGATAAGATAAAATCAATTATAGATGAAAGGCATAAATCCTTTGCTGAAATGCAGCGAATAGAACATATTTTCTGTCTTTTATATGATGCAAATAATTTAGGATTGAATACGTAGTTAGTGACTAATTTTAAAAAGTAGAGTCTTAGAATTTGATTGTTGTATAACTTCGACTTCAGAACAATATATTGTATTTTGTAGTTTATTTTATTGTGATTGTACAATAATTTGCAAAATTATCAGTTTTAGGGCTTTAAATTTGTAAGCTACTTGATATTAATGCTCAAATGATTTGCATATTAACAAATAGATTCTCAACTTTGCACTCTAATTTACATATATACATTTATTAATACATAACGCGAGAACCGTTATAATCTTTAAGTAATGAAAAAAATATTATTCACATTTGCAGCTATTTTTAGTTTTGCACTTGTATCAAATGCTCAAATCGAATTGGGCGTTAAAGCATCAATCGGAGTTACACTTGCTCCTAATGAGACTACTTATTCAGGTGAAGTCTTTGACTACATTAATCACGAGGTTACCTATAAAGGGTCTAACATCGTTAAGTCATACGGTGTTTTTGGACAACAGAGGTTTGGTTATTTATTTGGAAGAGCTGAATTGTCTTATACTAACTACACCCAAGAGTTCAATGTAAGATCATTTACTCAGTTCGGTCAATTACCAAGAACTGTTTATGAAAAATATGATTTTATTGATTTTCAACTATTGGCTGGGATTGCACATGAAAATATAAGATTTGGAGTCGGACCGGTAGCACATATCTTAGTTGGACACACACCGGCTTTAGATTTTATAAGCGGATATAGTGATAACAATAGAGCGATTACATATGGATTTACTGGAGCGATTGGTTTAGACGCAGGTATATTCAGTATTGATGTAAGGTATGAGAATAACTTCAAAACAGTAGGTCAGCATATAAATTATGGGACTAGAGATGCTGGTTTCAAAGTTAAGCCACACATAGTAAACCTTACCGTAGGTTTTAAAATATAATTTGATAACAAAAGGATATAAAAAAAGGTCATTGCTTGTAAAAGTGATGACCTTTTATATTTTTAGTCGTGCTTCTGGAACCATGTTGAGGTTAGAAAAATCTTTTTCTTTATAGCTAAACTCGGCAGCAACTGCAATCATTCCAGCATTATCAGTACAATATTGGAATGCAGGAATGTAGGTTTTCCATCCATTCTCCTTACCTGCTTCGATTAGTGCTTTTCTAAGGCCACTATTTGCAGAAACGCCACCGGCGATTGATATTTGATTGATTCCTGTTTCTAAGGCAGCCTGTTTCAGTTTTTTGATTAGAATATATACGATCTGATATTGAATAGAGGCACAGATATCATTAAGGTTTTTGTCAATAAATTGCGAATCTTCTTTCAATTGCGCTTTTAGAAAGTAAAGAATGGATGTTTTTAAACCACTAAAACTAAAATTAAGTCCATCAACTTTAGGTTCAGCAAATTTGTATATGGCATTTCCTTTTTGAGCAAGTTTATCTATTTCTGGGCCAGCTGGATATTTGAGGCCCATTATTTTACCACTTTTATCAAAAGCTTCACCTGCAGCATCATCTATTGTCGTGCCTAAAATTTCCATTTCTAGGGGAGCTGTTATTTTTACAATCTGGGTATGTCCACCACTGACAGTTAAACATAAAAATGGAAACGATGGCTTTGGCTCTTCTGCGAAATGGGCTAGAATGTGAGCTTTCATGTGATTGACATCGATCAATGGAATTCCCAGAGAGAGCGAAAGTGATTTTGCAAAAGATACACCTACAATGAGACTACCCAATAGCCCAGGCCCTTTAGTTACCGCTATTGCAGTCAATTCTGTCTTGTCGATTTTGGCATTGTCTAATGCAGCTTTTACAACAGGTATGATGTTTATTTGATGCTTTCTAGATGCTACTTCAGGGACAACTCCACCATATTGTTCATGGATGGTTTGAGTAGCCGTCACATTACTTATGACAGTGCCATCTACGATAATGGCTGCTGATGTATCGTCACAAGAAGATTCGATTGCAAGAATTATTGACATATAATTTAAATATTTCCACAAATGTACACACCAAAAAAGAAAAGATATGCATCTTACATTAGAATAAAAATATCGAATTCTACATATGAAAGATCGTTTTCATATGTGCTTTTGAAGAAGGGATTTATAATGAAGTGGAATATTATGTCTAGTAAATTTTTTTTTCCTTCATCTTTTTATTTTCTTTGGAGTTGGTAAGGATATAAATAGTATCATTACCGAGTCAAACAAAATTAATTTTAAGTAATACAAATCGTAAAACATGAGAATTATAATTAATATTTTTCTAATATTATTGATAGGCTTTTTAGCTTTCATGCTATATAACTCTATCAAAGAGCCTATTGCTTTTGGAGAAGAGAAAGAAAGAAGAAAAGCAAAAGTTGTAAATAGCTTGGAGAATATTAGAACGACTCAGGAGATATTTTTTAAAATGAGAGGTGAATATGCATCTAGTTTTGATACATTAATAAATGCGATGACTAACGATAGTATTCCGTTTATTAAATTAGAAGCTGATCCAGAAGATCCGGGTAATACTGAAAAGTTCATAGAAACGGTAACCTTTTCTCCAGCTATAGACTCAATAAAATCTTTAGGAATTGATTTGGCTAGTTTAAGTAAAGTGCCTTTTGCAGATAATTTAGATTTTGAAATCACTGCAGATACAATGGAGTATCAAAGTACAAACGTTTGGGTAACTGAAGTAGGTACTAAATGGAAATACTTTATGGGCGAGTTTGCAGATCCTAGATTTGCAAAATACGATTCAAAATATGATCCGAATGTAACAATCAAGTTTGGTGATATGAATAAGCCAAGTCTTGCAGGTAGTTGGTCTAGATAATGATAGATATCTCTTTTAGAAATAGAACTGGTTTGAAACCAGATATACTGTCTGCCGTTATTGGGGCGGACAGTTTTTTTTATGGACTTTTGACAACCAATGGACAGTTGTTAGAATGCAACTACTATAAAGTGGAGTCTTTTGATGATGAATCTATCATTGACAAAATAAAGTCAGATATATATTCGACGAAAAGCCTCACTGTAAAAGTTGCTTATTCTGGCAAACCTTATCTTCATAATGAGAAATCTAATGGTGGTAGTTTGACGCGGTTTTTTCCTGCATTTTCAAATAAGGACATTGATATAGACACTCTGACGGACCAAGAAATAGTCGTGGATTACGGATTTTCTAAGGCACATTCTAAATTTTTGGAACAGGTTCTTGGACATATTGATGTGAAGTTTCACCTATCTACTGTAATGGCTAATTACTATTACCCGTATTCGGCTAGTAAGGTTGTAGCCTGTGTGGATAATTCTAAGTTGCATATTATGTACGCAAAGGACACTAAGTTTATGTTCTACAATCAGTTTGATTGCATACATGAGAATGATTATTTGTACTTTATAAGAATGGTTTATGATGAAATGAAACTTAATCCTGAGTCATCTCCGTTAGAGTTGTCAGGTAGAGTTGATTCGGAATCACCAATATATAAATTATTGCAAGGATATATTAGGAACATAGATTTCATGTACTCAGCAGTCTTGGACGTTAAAGATCTGAGATACAAAGACAAACAACATTATTATTTAGATCTATTTGCAACATCTATATGCGTATAATCGGAGGTAAGTTCAAAGGGAGAAGATTTAATCCACCAGCTAAAAACTGGCCTACGCGGCCTACCACAGATTTTGCTAAAGAAGGATTATTCAATATTCTGCAGAATAGAATATATTTTGAGGATACCAAGATGCTCGACCTCTTTGGAGGAACAGGGAATCACTGCTATGAGTTTATCTCTAGAGGTTGTGAGGATGTTACATATGTTGATAAATTCGGCGGCTGTGTTGCTTTTGTAAAGAAAACAGCGGAAGTTTTAGGAATAGAAGATAATATAACAATTGTAAGATCTGATGTTTTTAAATTTATTCGCGGTGTCCAAATTAAGTACGATTACATATTTGCAGGACCTCCATATCCATTACCTATTCTTGATGCGATTCCGGACGAGGTATTTAAGCACGACTTACTTGCTGAAGATGGACTATTTGTGATGGAACATAACCCTGATCATGATTTTAAGGATCATGCTAGATATCAGGAGGAGCGAAATTATGGGACTACTATATTTTCGTTTTTTAAATAAGCTATCTTCAGTATAATATTTAGTGGTGTCCGACCAAATCTCAATATTAAAAAATGTGAACACACTAAATTTATAAATTAATAAGTAGTTTTTAAATTAATTCCCACTTGAATTTCAATCTTGATATTGTCTTGCCAGACGAGCCTGCTTTTTTCCAGCAAAAAAAAACAGCAAAAATACCTGAGATCTAAAGGGCTTTTCCCTTCATTCTTCAGTAGAACAGCTGTCGTCGTTTCACTTCATGCTTTCTTTGCCTTTCATTTCTTTGTCTTTTAAACTGAAAATATATATGTACCAAGATTATTTTTGAAAATATTGGTTATCAAACGGCAAACGTAATTCCGTTCACTTTGCAGCTAAACCTTTTAGATTCCAATCGAAAAGTTCAAAGTTTTTGGGCAAAGATTTGAACTTTCCATTTTAGAACCCCTTAATTATGTTTTAGTCACAATCACTTAATGTGCTAATAATTTTATTTTTTTTATCGGACAGCACTGTATAATATTAACAGAAAAGCTAATAAACTATTAGCTTTTTGCCTATAATTCCCATCCTACGTTTTTTTCTTGAGGAGCTATAACTTTCAACGATTTAGGATTAATTTTAAATTTCAACTCTAGTTCAGATTCATAACCTTCACCATCTACATGCAGGTAATCTTTAGCATCTAATGTAATTGTTAATTCCTTTCCTTGATATGTCTCTGTGATGTTGCTTAGGTGAAGAGAACGATTTAGGAACCTAAAACTAGTAAGGAAGTATTTATACAATGGGGATTTCTTAACCAGCATGATGTCCATTATGCCGTCTTGTAATGAAGCTTCAGGTGCAATTGTAAAGTGATAACCATACATAGAAGCATTTGCCACAACAGCAACAGCGTAATCGCCCTCAAATTGTTTGCCATCCAGTTTTATTCTGAGTGATGCTGGCTTAAATTTATTACTCTCTTTGATAGATGTAGAGAAGTAGGGTAGAAAGCCTCTCTTTTTGTTCTTCTTAGTCATGAATGCAATCCTAGCATCAAATCCAATACCAGCCACGTTAGCGAAGAATCTATCGTTAACTGAGCAAGTATCAATCAACAACTCTTTACCAGTATTTAGAAATTCAATTGCTTTTTCTGGATTCCTTCCTAATCCAAGGTGCATTGCAAATCCATTTCCCGACCCACCAGGTAATACACCTAGACATGTATTAGTTCCAATAAGTGATTGTGCAACTTCATTTACACTACCATCACCACCTACAGCAACTACAACATCTGCACCGTTATCCACAGCCTCCTTTGAGAGCGTTATGGCATGGCCAGCGTATTCAGTGAAAGATATAGAGTGATTAAACTTATTTGAGTCTATACGATTAGCTATTAGCTCCGGTATCGAAACCTTAGCGGATGTCCCCGAGAAAGGGTTAATTATAAATACTATTTTTTTCTTTACTGACATAGATAGAAAGTTCGCTACTTCTTGAATACAAAGTACCTGAACATGAAGAAGTTAAAAGTGACCCCAACGAATAATGCAATAATGATTTTACTATATCCCGGAGTAAGACTAGAGTTTTCAGTCAATAAGTAGATGCCTACACTGTTTATTCCTAGGCTTGAAAAGGAAGTAATCGCATATTTTATGGCTTGGCTACTTACATTGCCGTCTTGGCTTTTAAACGACCAGTTGCGACCAAGATAGAAGCTTACGATTGCTCCAGCTACATTGCCGAGCGCAGAGGCAAGAACGTAGTTTACAGCTAATAAACTAAATAGGAATCCAAATAGGCCAAAATCTGCAGTGCTAGAGATGAGCGAAGTGGCTTGTGAACGCCAAAACGAAATCATAAATGGCACCTTTGCCGAATCTGTTTCTTGTGTTGCTTCTTTAATTATACTGGGTTTTTGTTACAAAAAAGGGACAGACATCAATGCCCGTCCCTTGTTTATTTACTGTTTTATTTCTAAAACCTATTTTTCATAGTCTAATCCAAGATGATCAAGAAGTGTTTCGTCAGCAATATGACGTAACGTATTCTCTAATTTGATCTGTTGCTTGAATATATCATGGATTGGCTTCACTCCTTTAGGTGCTTGTGGGCACTTTAAGTAGAATCCTAACCATTCTTGGATGCCTCCCATTCCTGATCTTTTTGCAAGATCTAAGAATAGTGCAAGATCCAACACGATAGGTGCAGCTAGAATAGAATCTCTACATAGGAAATCTATTTTAATCTGCATTGGGTAGTTCAACCATCCTCTTATATCGATGTTATCCCAACCTTCTTTTGCATCACCTCTTGGCGGGTAATAGTTGATTCTTACTTTATGGTATAGATTAGCATAAAGTTCAGGATTTTTCTCTGGCTCTAGTATCTGCTCTAATACACCTAATTTTGAAACCTCCTTAGTTTTGAAGTTTGCTGGATCGTCAAGAACTTCTCCATCTCTGTTTCCTAAGATGTTAGTTGAAAACCATCCTTCTATACCAAGAGCTCTAGCTTTAAGACCTGGAGCTAGTATAGTTTTCATTAAAGTTTGACCAGTTTTGAAATCTTTCCCCATTATTGGAGTCTGAGTTTCTTTAGCCAATTGGATTAATGCAGGTACATCACAAGATAAATTCGGTGCACCGTTAGCATATGGAATTCCCATTTTGATCGCTGCATATGCATAGATCATACTTGGCGGTATATCATCATGGTTGTTCAATAGACCCTTTTCGAAACTCTTGATGTTCTTATGAACAGCAGATTCCTCTATGTATATTTCAGTACTTCCGCACCATACCATGACTAATCTATCACAGTTATTATCTTTTTTGAAATTCTCGATGTCTTTCATTAAAGCCTTAGCAAGAATCATTTTATTCTTCCCTTTCTTTATATTCTTGCCATCAAGCCTGTTTGCATATTTTCTATCGAATACTGCCTTCATCGGCTTTATTTTCGATAGTTGAGGCTTTAGTTTTTTCAACAATGTAGGTTCAAGTACTTCAGCGTTAACTGCAGCTTCATACATATTGTCCTTAAACACATCCCATCCACCAAAAACTACTTTTTTGATATTATGGATTGGAACTAAGTCTTTAATTAAAGGTTGGTTATCCTTTGTTCTTTTTCCAACTCGGATTCTTCCCATTTGAGTCAATGATCCGATTGGGCTTGAGAGACCTTTGTTTACTGCATATACTCCTGCAATAACTGTAGTTGCTACAGCTCCCATTCCAGGTAATAAGATACCTAGTTTTCCACTTGCTTTGCTAGCTTTTCCTTTTTTTGACATATTATATAATTATTTTAACCAATTATGTTCTTTATACCAGGCTATAGATTCTTCTAGCCCATCTTTTAACTTATATCTAGGCTTAAAGTTTAGATCATTGACAAGATTCTTTGTGTCACAAACCCAACTTTTCGCCTCTAACTCATTAACTTTTTCAATGTTAAGTGCTGGATAACTACCTGTTAGCTTACCCGCTTTCTCTGCTATGAATCCTAAAGTTTTCACTAGTGGGATTGGAAGCCTTAATTTAAAACTTCGTTTCCTACCTAATGATTTTCTTATTAATTCATTATAAGAAGTAGAAGAATAAATTTCTAAATCTGACACAAAGTACGCAACATTTTTTCTACAGTCTAATGTTGCGTCAAGAATTACACTTACTAAATCTCTAACATAGATAAATGTTAACTTTTGATCCGTCAAACCGACCGTCATTTCTATGCCTTTATTAATAAGATCATAAACTGTAAAAAGGTCTTTTTCTCTTGGCCCGTACACAGCGGTAGGACGAATAATAGTATAGTTAATCTCTTGCTTTGACTTTAGATATCGCTCTGCCTGAAGCTTACTTCGACCATAGTTAGTAACGGGATGAGGGATTGAATCTTCTGTTACAAGCCCCTTGTGAGTATGTTCTGCGGGCCCATATGCTGCAAGACTACTAATAAATGTAAACTTTGAAGGAACGGTCTTGCTTTCTATTAGAGCTTCCACCATGTTTTCTAGATAGTCGGCATTTACCTTAAAGTATTGTTCTTTGATTGGCGTCTTTGTAAGTCCAGCATTGTGAACTATATATTCGAATCTGTGCTCTAAGAATATTGATTTTAGAGCATCGGTGTCTTCAAAGTCGATATAAATAAATTTGATCCGATTATCTGTGAGATACTGAAGATTAGAAGATTTTCTTACCGCAGCATAAACTTCTAGGTCTTTTTTAAGTGCTTCTTCGACTAGAAAGCCACCAACAAATCCACTAGCACCTGTAATTAGTATTTTTTGCATTGAAGTCGTTCGTTATATAGCCTTACTATAGATTCTATAGGTTTTGTACCTTTTTCCATTAAGTTTTTCAGCCGCTTGCACCATCATAGTATTGCTTTCAAGAATCCATGATGCTTCGCCAGCTTTTAGATTATTTTCTTTTGCAGCTTTGATATAATTGGCGAAGAAGATTGCTTCTATTCCAAGTTTCCGATAGTCTTCTAATACACCTAACAGTATGATTCTTATCAGAGAAACCTTTGATTTCCTAGTTAGTAATTTGACAATATTAAAAGGAAGAAGTTTGCCTTTATTAAAATCCTTGGTGATTTCATTAATATCGGGTAGTGCAACTCCAAAACCTATTAATTTGCCTTCATGCTCTGCTAGATAGACATATCTTAAATCTAAGAGTAAATTAAGCCCTTCAGCAAGGTGATCGAATTCTGCATCAGTTGGCGGCACAAAACCCCAATTCTTCTCCCAAGCAGCTAGATATACCGGCTTAATCTTTTGGATGTCACTTTTCTTGGTCTTTTTTGTGGATGTTCGAATTGTTATCCCTTTCTTTTTTAGCCTTTCTTGCAGCATAGTTGCTAGCCTAAGAGACTTTTCATTTACTTCATCAGTTGGGATTATATATGCGAAAAGGTCCATTTCTTTTGCAAATCCATATTGCTCTAATAGTTGAGAGTAGTATGGTTTATTGTACGTCATCATTACTGTCGGCGGAGAATCGTATCCATCTACCAGTATGCCAGCAGTATCGTTTGTTGTGAAATTAGTAGGACCCAATATCTGAGTAGCTCCATTTGCTTTTACCCAATTGTAAGCTGTGTCTAATAATTGTTTCGCTACTTCATAATCATTGATTACATCAAAGAACCCAAAGAACCCAACATTGCAATCATGGTGTTCGTTATAATTATTGTCCTTAATTGCAGCTACTCTGCCAACCACCTTTCCTTTATCATCTTTTGCTAAAAACAAATCAGCATTTGAATGCTTGAAAAAAGGGTTTTTCTTCTCACTCAGTACTTCTGATATGTTGAGATATAGTTCTGGAACATAATTCTTGTCGCCAGAATACAACTCGTGTGGAAAGTTTATGAAGTCTTTTTTGTCTTTTTTGTTGGTTACTTTGGCGATTGTTATCATCATGCTATACTATTAACAG
Organism: uncultured Saprospiraceae bacterium; assembly: GCA_938003955.1. Taxonomy (GTDB): domain Bacteria; phylum Bacteroidota; class Bacteroidia; order Chitinophagales; family Saprospiraceae; genus CAJXUU01. The sequence continues at coordinate 17,867 of CALKXE010000139.1, forward strand.
ATTCTAATATATCCAGTTGCTTAGCGATTTTTGTGATTTTTTCGATTGATTCTAGTACTTGCGCTTCAGAGTGTGTCGACATTAATGAATATCTTATCAGTGAAGAAGTACTTGGCACTGCTGGTGATATTACTGGATTGACGAATATACCTTCCTCTAACAACAACTTTGTCAGTTTGAATGTCTTGAAATCATCTCTTATATAAATCGGGATAATAGGAGTTTCTGTATGTCCAATATCAAAGCCAGCTTGTCTTAGCGCTTTCATCGCTAAATGGGTATTAGCCCAAAGTTTTTCTATTCTTTCAGGTTCTTGCTGCATTATATCTAAAGCTGCTATTACACTAGCTGCATTTGCAGGAGCTATACTTGCAGAGAATATTAATGATCTAGCATTATGCTTAAGGAAGTTTATAGTTACCTCGTCCGCCGCAACGAAACCTCCTATAGAGGCAAGAGATTTACTAAATGTACCCATTATTAGATCCACTTCATCTGTAAGGCCAAAATGAGCTGCAGTACCACGACCACCAGGGCCCATTACACCAAGGCCATGTGCGTCATCCACATATATGCTTGCGGCATATTTTTTAGCAAGAGCACTTATTTCAGGTAATTTAGCAACATCACCTTCCATACTAAATACGCCATCTACAGCTATTATTTTTAGGCTTTCTGGTTCTGTTTTGGAGAGTACTTTCTCAAGAGATGCCATATCATTGTGCTTGTATTTTAGCACTTTAGCAAATGATAGTCTAGAACCGTCTATTATACATGCATGGTCTAGTTCGTCCATAATGATATAATCATGACGCCCAGGAATAGAAGATAGTACACCTAGATTTACTTGGAATCCAGTACTAAAAACAAGAGCGGACTCTTTCCCAATGTAGTTGGCAAGTTTTTGCTCTAATTCTAGATGCAAGTCGAGCGTACCATTAAGGAATCTTGAACCCGCGCAACCAGATCCATATTTGTCTATTGCTTTTTTCGAAGCTTCTTTTAGTTTTGGATGTGTTGTTAATCCTAAGTAGCTATTACTACCAAACATTAAAACATCCTTACCACCAATTTTAACTATAGTGTCTTGTTCTGACTCAATAGTTCTGAAGAAAGGGTATAGTCCCATTGCTGCCACCTTCTGAGGGGTGTCATAAGCGGCCATTTTTTTCTTTAGAATACTCATTAGTTGTTATTTCTGTGTATTGTAAAATTTAATCTTTAAAATTGGATGCAATTTGCCATTATTTCAATTTGTAGACTAATTTATGATATAAACGTTACATATTTATCTATGAAATTGCTAATCCTCTTATTTTTTATAATTTGACCAAATGCAAAGATGGCAATAATTGCACACAATGCACCTAAAATCACGTCAATTATGTAATGATGCATTGAATATACAGCTGCATACCATATACCTATCACATCAATAAAACATAGTAATGTGAGCCACCATTTTTTCTTCTTAGATGCGAAATAGAGTAATATCACGGGATAAGTAGAATGTAGACTAGGTATGGCTGCAAATACATTTGCATTTTTATTGTACATCTTTTCGAATAAAGGATATCCAATTATATCATCAAAACGCAATAGTTGCGCTGCATTGCCAGGGATGCTAAAGTCTACTTCGAATCCAAAATGTTCAACATACCATGGAGGTGCAGCTGGATACAGGTAGTATATTGTAAATCCTATTATATTAGCCAATAGAAATGTTCCAGAAAACCGGAGTAGCATTTTTTTATCAGAGAAAAAAAGATAAATGCAATACATCATAGGCAGAGGAACCCATGTAAGGTAGAATACACCTGAAAGGAAATCAGAGACTGGATCTGTGTGCTCCGCTAGGTATTCGTTTGGAGTCACTGTGCCTGTCGCAGATTGAATTCCAAAAAGAGTTTTTTCTAAATTGTATGGCTCTAGTATCTCGATCGTATTGAAATTGAAATTCGGATAAAGCCGCATGGCATCGTATATAATCCAAAAGATCCAAAAAAAGATAAAACTAATGACCATCTTCCTTGTAGTAGAAGTCGCAAAGTAAAGGATTGTCAGAACTAATATGAAGTTCAAATGGTCAAGTCTAAACCCAATGACAAGATTAAGCCATAGGAGATATATAGCAAGGAAATAACCCGCTATAGATAAACTCAGTTTAGAAAATACATAGTCTATAGGATTTTCGCCTATTCGTACGTTGCTATTCATAAAGAAGAAAACTTGATCTTAGATAATTATTTTTTCGTAACATGGAAGTCCACCTTCTAATCTTGTCCCATATAATTCAAGATACTTGACAACAGGAAATGCACCTCTTTCTTCTGCGAATACATAGACATTAGATAGTTGGGACCAAAAACCATCAATTTTACTGATCGCTTTAAACTCATTGTTTTCGTCCTTATTAACATATATCTTGTACTCAGGGTAGGAAATAATGTTCATCCTAATTGTCTCTGAATTTATAATATCATGCTCAACACCGTAGGCTAACTTTTGTTGTATAATATTGATTTCTGAATCCTTGCCACCTTTATAATATTGTTTCCAAAACACATAAAAAGGATTACTTTTATTAATCCGATTATTGCAATTTCTGTTTATCTTGTAAACAACAGTATTTGAGTTCTGATTCCTCTGTATATAAAATAGCATATCTTCAACAACTGGCACAGGGTAGTGCTCTGGCAGACCTTTATGGCCTGAGATGTCGTAAGTGTTTTGCGTATCTTTATATGATAGAAACATATCTACTTTTTATTAGCAATAGCATTCTTAGCAAATAATAACCGTCTTATTGCGGTAATGTTTGCCATTATAGCAAGTATAAATATTGGGAAAGTGAAGATAGTAATAGTTTCAAAAAGGGGGATAGGAATCATGTGCGCTTCTATCTTAAAGTCGCCTCCAAAACTATTACTAAACAATCCGCATGCCCATGCAGAAACTCCTATAATTATTACTCTTTCCGGTCGTTGCATTATTCCAACACTTGCGTTTACGCCCAGGCCTTCAGCTCTTGCTCTTGTGTAACTTACCATTACACTTCCTATCATTGCTATAAATGCAAACAGAGAGCTATAGAAATAATCATTTGATATTAAATAATAGCAAATTCCTAGGAACATAACCATTTCACTATATCGATCTAAAACAGAATCGAAAAGTGCACCATAATCAGAAGATGAATTCGTAACTCGAGCTAGTCTACCATCTATCATGTCCATAAGACCACCTAAGAGAATCACAAATCCTGCCCAAGCTAAGCAGCCATGGTCACTTCTATCTGAGTTTTCAGCGCCATAAATTAATACAACAGCAGCCACTCCATTGATGACCAAACCTAATAGGGTGATCATGTTAGGAGTGATTCCTAGTTTGATAAGAAGTTGAATAAAGGGGTTGAATACATTGTACACTAATTTCTGACCTTTATCTTTCCAAGTTACTGACATAAGTGCAAAATTAAACTAAAAGTTTAAATAATGGGTCAGTCCAGGAAGGTTTTAGATGACTTGTTCTAAATATTGGATGAATTGTAAGATTTACAGCTATAGTTTTAGGTCAGACATCGATATAGTAGATACACCATATTTCAAACATGCAGCTCTGCCTGCTGCGTTACTAAGTTCTAATATTTCTGTCGAATTATAACCCAGTAAAGCCGCTATTGCTATCATAGCCATAGTAGTGTCACCTGCACCACTGACGTCCACTACATCTATTTTTTTTGTAGGACAGTGAATGTATTCTGATGCTGATAAATAGGCAATTCCATCTTGGGCTAGCGTACAGATTAGATGGCCACAGTTTAAGTCTACTTGAGTTTTTTGCATCGCTTCTTTTAATGATATTGAATCATCAGCAAGTGCCGTAAAAATTTCATTTTTATTAGGTTTAAAATAATCTACATCTTTATAATTCCAGTAATTATTGAATTTAGGATCAACAAAAGTCTTGATATTATAAGATTTTGCCAGATCAATAACTGATTTTATCATAGATTCAGTGAAGACTCCCTTATTGTAATCTTGTAATATAATAGCGTCAATAGATTGGTTATCGACAATGCTATTGAGTTGGCCTAGCATGCTTTGCTCTTCTTCTTTAGATATAAATGAGATGTCTTCGTTATCAATGCGAAAGATCTGCTTCCCATCAACTGTTACTCTTGTTTTTAGAGTTGTAGGTTTTTTAATTTTAGTTAATTGGGTACTTGCAATACCCAAGCCGTCAAGCATATTGCACACGATCTTACCATATTCATCGTCACCAATAGTGCCAAGAAGAATTGGATTAGCACCTAGTGTTTTCAGGTTGGTTGCTACATTTGCGCTGCCTCCTAATATACACCTAGAGCCTGTTCTGTCGACTACTGGAATAGGAGCTTCGGCAGACATTCTAGTAATGATACCATCTATATATTCATCAAGAATAATATCTCCGATGACTATAATATTAAGGTCTGATGTTTTTGAAAAACGTTCTAACATGAATTCGTATTTAACCTTTCGATGGTCTGAATTAATTGAAAATTTGTGTGCAAATGATTTCAGTTGCAGATTTCGAAGCGGAAAAATAATCAATTAGTTTAAGATTAATCTCTTCTTGGTGTTCATTTGTCTGAAGCTTTTGTAATACTGATTTTAGCTGAGAAATATCTGACAATGAATATGCAACTTCCAAATCTATAAGATCTTTTGCTTCTTCACTTTTATGGAATCGTGGACCGAATACTGTCGGTATATTGTAGACGGCAGCTTCTAGTATATTATGTATTCCTTCTCCATAACCTCCACCGATATACGCAATATGTGCTGCCGAATAATCTTTCTTTAGTTGCCCCATAGAGTTAATCACATAAGTGCCTGATATTTCTGCGATGGAATGTTTATTCTCACAATTCAGTTCTGAACATATTGACTTGATATTATCTTCGGCTAGATCGTGCGGATAGACAAAATGATTATAATTTGATAATTGACTAATCATTTCTTTGATCACAGGTAGATCGTTTAGCCAGATACTACCATAAATAACTGTTGGTTTTAATTCCTTGTTTAAAGCAACATTATTTTTAATCTTCAAAACCTGATCTTTTCTACTATCACCCGAAACGATAATATCCCGTGAATAAATCGCTGACAATGCTTCTTTTGATGCTTCATTCAGAACAAATATAGAAGAGAAAGCTAAAAGCCTATTTTTGAAAAATGTAAGTGGGTACTTAATAAAATAATGGTCGTCTCTAATGGTACTTGAAATAAGAAATGTTGGTGTTTGTTTTGATTTAAGAATCTGCAACATATTCCACCACCATTCATTTTTGGTGATAATAACTTTACTTGGGTTTATTTTACTTAAGAATGACTGTATATCTGATTCTAGATCAAAAGGGAGATAGCATTTCACACATCGAACACCTGGAAGTTCACAATCTTCATATCCTGAAGGAGAAAAGAACGATATGACTATATCCGAATCAGTATTGTTGATTATCCAGGTTATAATGGGGTATGCTTGTTCATATTCTCCAAGAGAAGCACAATGAACTAAAATTCGATCACTAGAAATTGAAGATAATTGACGATCAAGGTCCACTTGCTGTTTCTTCAATCCTTCCATTCTTTTTTTTGCCTTGATATTCATAAATGAATACAGCCAAGTAGCTAGCTTATATTTGAATATCAAAATAGAATAAAGGAAGACGAGCATCTTAATAGTTGATGTTAATAGAAAACTTGCTCATCGACATAATCATCAAAAAATGGAAGCACCCAAGCCGCTTTGAGACTTACGAGGCCATCAAACCTTGTGGAAGGATCGGGAGGTAAGCCAGAATCAAAATCAATGGCTCTTACATGTTTTGTGAATCCCTGAGTAAACTCTAGGCCTATATAAAAGTTAATCCGTTTATCTTCACTTATATGTTGATATCCTATGAATTCTCTCAAAGCAAAACCCCTAGTAAGGCGGTCGTATCCCTTTAAGTAGTCTCCTTCGATCTGAGGGAGAGCCCTTGATTCATCTATGATTCTAATTTTATGAGCGAGTATTCCAAACGCACCAGTTATCCTTAATCCTGATCTAGATTTATCACTGAAGCTAATTATCTTTCCAACATTGATTCCTAGAAATGCACCTCTTTCTCTTTGGAATACATCTGCATAGGCATTATCAGCACCAAGTAATTCATCATTAGAAAGCCTAAGTTGAGCTAGTGGATCTTCTTTTACCGTATCTCCAAACATAAATGCAAACTCGATTCCGTAGATCCAATTGTTTTTAGTAATTCGTTCTCCACCTAAAGTGAATTTTAGGTTGCTTGAGTAACGATCTGCCATGTCACCAAAAGGAAACTCCATTCCATAACCGAAGCTTAGGTTTTTCATACCTATATTTAGGAAGTTCTCATCGTCGAAGGTCTTTTCAGTTCTTTGTGAAAAGCCTGTTGTAAATGAAAGAAGGAAAATGAAGAAAAAGATAATTCTATACATGAAACTGAGTCTTAATTTAAATATAAACGACAAAGGTGGGTATAATGAGTTGAATAGAGAAAGAAAAAACTCAGATATTGTTTGATTTGTCATTTTGGATAGCTGTGAGAAATGAATCGATGCATACGTTAAGTTTATCTAAATGGGAACAAAAGTAGGTGAGATGGCAGTTATTCGTATGTATAATGAGTGATGATATTAATCAAATCCTTTGGTAGGATATAGGAATATATATGCGAATGCATGATTTCTTCTTGAAAAGCCTAGATGTGATTTCTATTGTTTATTTTTACACCAAAATATAGCTTCAACTAATGTGAAGGTGTAATGAAGTGAATTATTAATTTTTTATGAAGCACTTCAATAAATTAAAAAAAGTAAGAAATACATGGCGATTGTTTATGTAACTAGGGTAGAGAGATTCAATGCAGCACACAAGCTGTGGGTCGAAGAATGGAGCGAAGAAAAGAACTTTTCTTTTTTCGGGAAATGTGCTAATAAGAATTGGCATGGCCATAATTATCGGCTTGAGGTTACCGTAAAAGGGACTCCTGATCCTCAAACGGGATTTGTAATTGATGCTAAGAAATTAGGGGACATTATGAAACGAGAAATAACGGAAAAGTTGGATCATATGAATCTAAACTTGGATGTAGATTTCATCAAGGATGTACAACCAACATCAGAAAATCTAACAATTCTCATATGGCAACAGCTTGTTACACATATTAAAGGGTGTGAACTAGCAAGTGTGAAGTTGTATGAAACAGAGAATATATTTGCTGAATATAAAGGCGAATAAATCACATGTAATCACTGATGTCTAGATTAGAAGTCAGTAAATTCAAAATAATAAAGAACCAAAAATGATAGCATACGTTTTCCCTGGTCAGGGAGCACAATTCGAAGGTATGGGTAAGGACTTGTACGCAAATGATAAAGATAGTAAATTGATCTTTGATCAGGCAGATGAGATTCTTGGGTACAAGCTCAGTGAAATAATGTTCGAAGGTTCTGCAGAGGATCTTAAAGAGACAAAAATAACACAACCTGCATTGTTCGTTCATGCATTGGCTTCGTTTGCCAAAGATGGAGGAGGGCACAAGCCTGATGCAGTTGCGGGTCATTCGTTGGGAGAGTTCTCGGCATTGGTAGCTAATGGGACCTTGACATTTGAAGACGGGCTTAAACTTGTCTATCAAAGAGCAATGGCTATGCAAGCGGCTTGTGACAAAGTACCAGGAACAATGGCTGCTATTCTCGGATTAGAGAATGCTCAAGTAGAAGAGATATGCGCAAAAATAGATGATGTAGTCGTACCTGCTAATTATAATTGTCCTGGACAATTGGTAATTTCGGGCAGTAAAACAGGAATAGATACTGCTGTAGCTCAGTTTACTGAAGCGGGGGCAAGAAGAGCAATAGTATTGCCTGTTGGTGGTGCGTTTCACAGTCCATTGATGATGCCAGCGCAAGAGCAATTGGCCGATGCAATTGAGAAAACAACATTTAATTCGCCTAATTGTCCCGTGTATCAAAATGTGACAGCAAACCCAGAAACTGATCCTACACGAATCAAAGAAAACTTAGTTGCTCAATTGACAGGTGCAGTAAAATGGACTCAGATCATGGAGAACATGATATCAAATGGAATAGAGTCGATCATAGAGGTTGGTGGAAATGGAAAGGTGATTTCTGGATTGTTTAAGAAAGTAGATCGTAAATTTCCTACATCAGCTATATAATATATCAATATGTCAAAACACGTTGTCAAGGCGGGAAGTATACTTATAGCTGAACCATTTATGGAAGGGAATCCATTTCGACGTTCAGTTATAGCGGTATGCGAGCACAGGCCTGATGGTACAGTTGGATTCATATTAAACAAGAAAATTGATATGAATATCGAGACGTTAGTCGCCGACTTTCCTGAATTTGAGGCGCCAGTGTTTTATGGTGGTCCAGTAGATACAGACACGATCCATTATATTCATAACCTTGGAGATTTATTGGATAATAGTAGTGAAATAAGCCGAGGAGTATATTGGGGTGGGGATTTTGATAAATTGAAATTTCTTATTTCGTCAGGTATGGTCCATAAAGACAATATCAAGTTTTTTGTTGGGTATTCAGGTTGGTCTGGTGGTCAGTTGCAAGCGGAATTAGACGAAGGGACATGGATAGTAGATGACCTGTATGCTAATTATGCATTCAAAGACGAAGAAGCTTCATTATGGTCAACGGTTCTAAATAATAAAGGAGACAAGTATACAGTAATAGCCCAAATGCCAGAATCACCTTCACAAAACTAATTTCATGAGCAGTATACCATTGGTTTTAGATCTTAATAAAGTGACCATCGGTCAGGGAGGTACGGAAGTATTTCGAAATACAGATTTTTCGATGGCAGATGCTGAAATGTGTTACTTAATAGGAAAATCAGGTTCTGGGAAATCTACATTTTTAAAAACGCTTTATGGTGCTTTGCCATTAATCAGTGGAAGTGGACAGATTGCCGGTTTTGATCTTACAAAATTAGATCGGAAGTCAATCCCAATGATGCGTCGTAAGATTGGAATGGTTTTTCAGCAGTTTCATCTTTTCGAAAAATGGACAGTAGCGCAAAACTTAGATTATGCGCTCAAAGCTATCGAATGGAAAAGCACTAAAGAGCGAAGCCAAAGAGTAGATGAAGTACTCGATCAGACTGGATTAATGGACAAAAAAGACAAATCCGTTTTCCAGTTGTCAGGTGGAGAACAACAAAAAGTCGTCATAGGGAGAGCCATATTAAATAAACCAGAAATAATTATCGCAGACGAACCTACGGGGAATCTAGATCCAGAATCAAGCGAAGAGATTATGCAAATGTTATACTCTGTAGCTTCCGAGAATAAGACAGCGATATTAATAGCAACACACGATTATATGTTGATGGAGAAGTTTCCAGCACGAGTGTTTGAGTGCTTAGATAATGGTATAGTGGAGCGTTAATATTCCAGCCTTTTATAAACGATAATGTATGAGACAGATAATAATTGCGGTGTTGATATTATTCACAATCAACTCAATTTCTGCGCAAAGGAATTGGACAGAAAAGTCAGACAGTGAAATTAAATCCCTTATCCAAGAATGGGAAGCAACTGTCAATAAATCGGATACCATTTTAAATAATCTAGGTTATGCATATTCAAATGGATTGACAGTTGATCAAGATTATGAAAAGGCCTATGCGTACTATTCTCTATCCGCTGACCTTGGACATAGTAGAGCTATTAATAATTTAGGAGACTTTTATGAGAATGGATATCACGTTGATCAGGACATGGACAAGGCTGTGAAGTATTTTAAAGAAGCAGCGAATATGGGAGATGTATACGCTTTATCAAACCTGGCGGGTTTATATGAAAAAGGAGTTTACTATAAAAAGGATATTAAAAAAGCAATTGAGTTGTTAGAAATAGCTTCTGATAAAGGACATACTGCAGCTCAGAACAATTTGGGGACGATATATTTAACAGGGACTGATATTGCACCCAATTATGTGTTGGCGAAAAAGGAATTTATAAAAGCCGCTGCCCAAAACGAACCGATTGCAATTACAAATTTGGGACGAATGTATCTTTTTGGTCACGGAGGAGAGAAAGATATTGATAAAGCCCTATTTCTCTTAAATCGATCTTTTGAAAATGATGAGATGTATGGGATTTATGAATTAGGAAATGTTTATTTCAATGGGGAAGCTGTACCTCAGGATTTTGATAAAGCTATAGAGTGTTACGAGAAATCAGGAAATCTTGGTTTTTTTCAGGCTCAGGTTAATCTAGCTTATATGTATGAAACAGGCAATGAAATAAAAAAAGACATAGACAAAGCATTGTTTTGGTACTCGAAAGCGGCCAAGCTTGGGGATAAGTACTCTATTGGGAAATTAGAAGAATTGAAGAATAAGTAAGATTGTATAAATTATTATTAACAATAAAGCACCCATCATTTTCAAGATGAAAATTTGATTGAATTATTGACTTGTGACTATGTTTACTATTAGATGATAGTCCGACTTCTCTGAAGTCGCCATAGATTAATCTGAATATTCTAACATAGTTGGACTTCTCTGAAGTCCTTTGGTTACTAATCCACGCACTTCTTAATAGAGGCAAATAATGAAAGTATAAATCCAATCCTATTTTTTATTTTTCAAAAAGTAATTTATATTGCAAGTACTTCCTTAGCACAGTAATCAAAAACAAAACTACCATGGGATTTTTCAAAAAGCTATTTGGGTTTTCAAAAAACAAACAACAACAACAGCCGGCAGAAATAACTCAGCCAGATTCTAGTATTGTGGATGTAAGTAATGAGAATGAGCGTATGAATTCTGGGATTGAGAAAGCCAGGTTGACGCTTAATTACTTTAAGAAATGTTTACAAAATCCGACTTCTGGTCAAGTGTATTTTTCTGTAAAAGTCAGATTTACTGATAATGGTATGTCTGAACATATTTGGCTAGTAGAGCCTGAATTTGATACTGATGGGAATCTTTTTGGTAAAGTTGGAAATGTACCAAGGGATGTAAAAACAATTAGCATCAACCAAAGAATAGGAGTAGACGAGTCAATTATTTCAGATTGGATGATATTTGAAAATGGAATCTTAATAGGTGGATATACTATAAGAGCAATACGAGATGGATTACCAAAGGATCAAATACCTAATTTTGATAGATCACTCGGAGGTATTTTGATAAATGAAGGGGAAGATCATTTTGACTTGGATAGAAGTACTCCAGAAGGTGCGATACTATCAATCGAAGATGCTTATTCTAAGAAAAACATAGATGACGTATTGAAGTATAAAAATTTCAAGAGAGAGGCAATAATCATGCTAGCCGGAAGAGAGAATATGGATGAGACTGCGCTTGCGAAGCTATCAAAACCTGTATCTAGGGCACTTGAAAGCGAATTTATTTCTTCATTTTCTGAGAATGGATTTCCAGATTTTAAAGATGTAAAAAGAAGTTTTCCGGTAAGGGAAATGATCTCAGATAAACACTACATTATCACAGAGGTGTGCAGATATCCGGACGGATCTAAAAGCTCTCAAAAGATCAATACATATTTGGAGGAAGATGGATGGATTGTTATGCATCCTGAAGATTAGAATTAAAGGTAGTAAGTATTAACTTTACAACATGAATTGGTCACCATACATCAAAGGTTTCGAAACTTACTTACTATTAGAGCGCTCGTTGTCTGAGAACTCTATAGAAGCATACAAGTATGATGTAGATAAGTTGTACCAATACTTTGTACAAACGAAGCAAGAAAAGACACCAGAACAAGTAAAACTGTCAGATCTAGAGTCTTTTATAATATATATCAACAAGATTGGAATAGGCGAATTTACTCAAGCGAGGATTATCTCAGGCGTAAAGGCATTCTATAAGTTTTTGCTGATGGAAGATATGATCAATGTTGATCCTTCCGAATTATTGGAAGGACCTAAACTGAGAAGAAAGATTCCGGATGTTCTGAGCTACGAAGAGATCAGATTGATCTTTGATAGTATGGATGTAAGTGATGTAAAAAAAGGTGGTCACAGAAATAGAGCAATCTTAGAGACACTGTACGCTTGCGGAATTAGAGTTAGCGAGTTGGTGAATTTGAAGTTAAGTAACTACTTTCCTGAAGAAGGATTCGTAAGAGTCATCGGGAAAGGGGATAAAGAAAGAATAGTTCCAATTGGTGGCTCTGCAATCAATCAAATCTCTCAGTATGTCGAACATACGCGAAAGACACTTAATATTGCACATGGTCATGAAGACTTTGTTTTCTTGAATAGGAGAGGGAAGAAACTTAGCCGTGTTATGGTTTTTCTGGTCATTAAAAAGGCAGTAGAAGAAGCTGGAATAGACAAAGTGGTAAGTCCACACACATTTCGTCATTCATTTGCAACTCACTTGGTAGAGGGAGGTGCAGATTTGAGAGTGGTGCAAGACATGTTGGGACATGAGAGTATAACGACTACAGAAATATATACACATTTGGATAGAACATATCTAAGAGATACCTTATTGCGTTTTCATCCTAGTTACAGCAAAGAAGAATAAAATATAAAGAGATAAGAAATATGAAATCAATCATTAATACTTTTCTGTTCGCCTGTTTTTTATTGGCGACAGTTGGATGTAAATCAAATAAGAAGGAAGTTGCAAAAGATGTTGTTATATCATCAGATACTGGACTTGAATTTCTAAGTAAAAAAGAATCGGAGGCTAAGATAGTTGTTGATAAAACAGATGGCTTTTTTGACTTTTTATCTATTGCAGATATGTCTATCCAAATGAAAAAGACAGATATGCCTGAAAGTGGTGGCGAATCAAAGGAACTCTATCAAGCAATGCTAAAAGATGAAATGTCAGAATTCGAACCAGAGGAAAAGGCATTTATGCAAGAAGTATTTATTTCTGCAAAATCGGCGATTGATAAGATAAATCCAAAACTCTATCCTGAACACATCGATCTTATTAAAACAAAGACAAACCACTTTGGGCCTAGTGTATATTATACTAGAGAGAATGCTATCATCTTACCTGATAATATATTTGAAGTTCCATCAGTAAAGAAACAAATGCCGATAATGCTTCACGAGATATTTCATATTCTTAGTCGGTACAATGATGATTTTCGAGATAAGATGTATGCTCTAATCGGCTTTGAAAAGTTTGAGGAAGATTTAGTACTACCCAAATATATCCAAGATAGGTTACTTTCAAATCCAGATGGAATGAGAAGAGATTATGCTATAAATCTTACAAATGACAAAGGAGAGGTGCAGCGTGCCTTACCGCTTATTCTTACCAAAAAAGAAAGGTATGAGGAGTCAATGCCTTCTTTTTTTGCCTATCTAAACTTTGATTTGTTTCCATTGATTAAAATTACTGAGAATCAAGTTACACTAGGTATTAATCAAAAAGGAGAGTCTTCGCTTTCATTTGAACATAACGCTAATTTCTTCGAATTAATAAAAGACAATACTCAATATATAATTCATCCGGATGAGATCTTAGCTGACAATTTCATGATGGCTATTATTGCATACCGCGACAATGATTATTCGGGATTTTCTGAAGAGGGTAAGAAGCTATTAATGGATGTGATTGAGATATTAAAAGAGTTTGAGTAATAATTCATATTTTTAGGTTTTATGAGTCAAAATAATAGAAAGGAATTTAGTCCATTTAGAGAACGTTTGCACGAAGTGATTTTCGAGGCGGATACTAGAAAGGGTAAGTGGTTTGATATCATTTTACTGGTTGCGATATTGGCCAGTGTAATCATAGTGATCGTAGAATCAGTACCGAGTTATCAGGATCAGTACGGGACTATATTCACAGTTTTAGAGTGGGCTTTCACTATATTTTTTACAATTGAATATGGATTGAGATTATACGCCGTTCATAAACCATTGAAGTATGCGAAGAGTTTTTTCGGAGTCATTGATTTGATGTCTATACTACCTACTTATCTCAGTTTAATCTTTGCTGGGACACACAGTCTTATGATAGTGAGGGGCTTGCGGTTGTTGAGAGTATTTAGAATATTTAAGTTAGCGAACTTCCTTTCGCAAGGACAAGTTATAATGGCTGCTCTAAAAGCAAGTCGTGATAAGATCTTTGTATTCGTCATATTCATTTTGATAATGGTAAGTATTTTTGGATCAATCATGTATTTGGTAGAAGGCACTAGCAATGATCAGTTTGATAGTATACCAAGGAGTATATATTGGGCGATTGTGACTTTGACAACGGTAGGTTATGGAGATATTTCTCCTGTTACACCATTTGGTCAGGCCATAGCCGCTGTAATCATGATATCGGGATATGCGATTATTGCTGTACCGACTGGAATAGTGACTGCTGAAGCAATGCAACAGGCCGAAAAAACAAAAAAAAACAAAGTGTCTACTCAATCTTGTAGATATTGCAGCAAGGATGGACATGATAATGACGCAAAGCACTGCAAGTTTTGTGGAGAAGTATTAAATGTATAAAAGAAAATAAACAGTTATGAAAGTAAGAATTAAAGACTCTTCAATCAGATTTAGATTGTCAAGTGCTGATATAAAAAAGTTACACAAAAAAGGGAAAGTTACAAGTTCGTGCAAATTTGGTAGTTCATCTGCATTTAAGTATTCAGTGATCGCAAACTCAAAGGCGAACCCCGATTATCTCTGTGTAGATTTGAAAACAAACCATATCAAAATAGAACTATCTGGTAAAGATGTGAAAGAATGGTATAAAACAGACCTTGAAGGATTCGATGCAGAAATGGATAATGGTACTGATGAAGGATTGTATGTATTGATAGAGAAGGATTGGACATGTCTGAAGCCAAGAGACGAGGATGAGTCGGATCTATACCCAAATCCAAATGCATAGATCTATTGGACTCTATAGTATCAAAGGAAATAAAGAGATATAAGAAAGGTAAGACTTCGAATATATTAGATTTTTTATCTACCGAAGAGCCACTAGAAATCAGAGTGCGATATCATACCAATCATGGTGCATATAGAACTGTAAGTATCGCGGTCACTATGCGTACGCCAGGAGATGATGTTTCTCTTTCTAGAGGATTCTTATTCACGGAAGGAATGATCTCAGATCAATCTCAAATATTAGAGATAAATCAGCGCGAACCCAATATTATAGAAGTTTCGTTTCGGGAGGATGTAAATTTTGATCCGAGTCGATTCAGTAGGAATTTCTATACGACTTCGAGTTGTGGAGTATGCGGTAAGGCTTCTATTGATAGCATACATTCAGAAACGATACATCTACCTTGGAAATCTAGCTTTAGTATAGATAGTGAGGTGCTGATGAAATTGCCAAAGTTTCTATTCGATCAACAAATAAACTTCTCAAAGACAGGAGGCATACATGCCTGTGCACTTGTTGATGAATTAGGTAAATTTATTGATGTTAGAGAAGATGTAGGAAGACACAATGCCATGGATAAATTGATTGGTGCGAATCCCGATTATCCATTGTCCTCCGGCATGATCCTAGTAAGCGGAAGAGCGAGTTTTGAATTGGTTCAAAAGGCAAGTAAAGCGGGTGTTGGTCTTTTGGCCGCTATAGGAGCTCCTTCTTCATTAGCGGTACAGTTAGCGGAAGAGCAAGGGATGACACTAGTGGGTTTTTTGAAAAAAGATGGATTTAATGTGTATTGTGGAGAGGATAGAGTTATCCTTAACAACTAAGGATAAAAGAAGTATTCTCTAAAGAAAATAAAGTCAATACAGTTAATGAGGAGATTTTTTAAATTAAGTATAGTTTTCTGCGTAGCGTTGAGTGCAGGACAAGGAGCAGCTCAATCACAAATTGGCGGATATATTGATCGATGGGCCGACTATGATAATTCAGATGATACGGGTCTAGGTCAACGCCAATTTGAATGGGATTTCGAAGGATTGCGTGTAATTGATAGTGTGCCTGATGTTGGTGTTCACCCGAGAGTCTATTTTGGTCCGGATGATATTCCTGCAATGAAATTAAGGTTAAGTACTACGGAAAGTGGGCAAGAAGTAGCTGCTCAGATACATGCCTATACGACATTGATGCATTTGGGATATAGTAATGGAGGCACATATAATCATAATTCATCATACGGACGAGATGCTCAGAATAATAAAAGAATAGATAATGCAGGCAAATGGAATAGTAATCCAGAGTACTATAAGCTCGTTGCATTAGATCCCACGGTATGGGATGGTATTGAAATAAAAAGAAAACATATTACGGCTTCGGCAATGGCATTCGAAGCATTCGAATGTATGATTAATGAAGGGGGAAGTGATTCTGATACAGGATTGGACTATGCGACTAGATCTGATATGTTAGCGAAAGCTATGACTTTCTGGGCCGCTCTGGCACTAGATGATCCAGATGTAAATCCTAACGGTAATAACTATAATAATTTTGGAGGTAGTCATATGGCGATGGCTTATGATCTGCATTACAATGCAATGACGACTGGACAAAGAGATACTGTTCGGATGGCTATTGCGAAAATCATAATTACTTATCCTAGACATGGTGGTGGATTGGCTGCTTATGCTGCTACGAGTAATTGGGCAGGACTTAATTCATTTGAGATTATAACAAACCTTGCTATTGAAGGCGAGCTCGGATATAGTGAAGCTCTAACGGAAAGATGGTGCCGTGCATATCATAATTTCATCAATTATGGATTCTATGATTCAGGAGCTGGATATGAAGGTCTTGGGAAAAATTATATGTTTGTTACTACCGCAGTTGCACTTGCCAAAAGAGGGTACAGCATGTTAGCACATCCTCATGTGAAATCTTTTGGAACAAAGTTCTTACCCGCTATTGTACAGCCATACGGACATGGATTTACTTCATATGATGTTTGGGGAGGCAGTGGACATGATGATGTTATTGGCGGTTATAAATTCAATGCCTCGGATATCATCGGACTTAAGTGGGTATACCCAAATGATCCTTCAATAGATTTTGTTTGGAGAAATTATATTGAAAGAGACTATTTCGTAGATTCTGACGATTATGTTTACCAGCAAATTTTGCCAGATGATTCTTACCACAATTATTTACTTCTTGCAGGAATATTTTCCCAAGATTATGATAATAGTAGTACTTGGAATACACAAGCAAATAGTATTGTCAAAGAAGATTTTATAGCGGAAGACAGAGGGCTTGCAGTAATGAGAAGTGGATTGGACAGTTTAGATCTTGCTGTTCAGTTTCATTGCAGACAAGATATGGGTGGACATACACATGGAGATAGAAATGATTTTACTCTAAGTGCACTGGGGAGAATATGGATAAGGAAATCATACGGTGGGAGTCAGTTTCAACCAACATGGTTTCACAGCGGTATATTGGTAGATGATATAGCTATGGGAGTTGGAGATCCCGATGGAGATAAATGTCGACAGCCAGGGAAATTACTGGAATGGTATCCAAATGATGACCTTACAAAGGTTGCTGGAGATGCGACGGATGCTTACACATGGGAATGGCACTGGTCAGCTCAGCTTCCTGGAAATGATCATCCTTGGTTAGGAAGTAATGGATGGGTAGAGGTAGCTGAAACTTGGAATGAATGGCAATTTATAGAAAGTGAAGAACCTCATTTTAATTTGCCATTTTATGATTTTCCGCACTGGCATGTAGAAGGTAAGTTGGAACGAATGGTAAAACGAGAATATAACCCGATGGAGAAAGTATATCGATCAGTGGGCGTATTCAAAGGAGAAAAGCCATTTGTACTTGTAGTAGATGATATCAAAAAAGACTCTGATATCCATAATTATAAATGGCTTGGTCAAATAGCAAGAGATTTAACTATTGAGTCTACTGATGTTAATTTGGTTGATGAGGATTATAAGGCAGATATTATTCTTAAAGAACCGACTAGCGAAGGAAGCAGAAGATTATTGGTTCGAGTACTAGATAATACGGGATATGACGGTATTGTCTTACCTGGTTATCAAGACACATTGACCTACACAGATTATTTTAATGGGAATCCGTACAATGCGAATCCAAACTATATTAGACCTAGGCTAATTGTTGAGAGCAATAGTATATCCCCGGATTTTAAAGTGTTATTGTTTCCGCATCATCAAGGTGACGATTTGCCGACGACCAGTTGGAATTCTGCTCATGATACACTTATCGTAACATGCGGTAATACCGTTAGAAACATTGCATTTAATGTGAATGCTGATGGTAGAACAGAGTTTGGGATCGTGGGGGATTGTGGATTAGTTACATCTACAGATGATAATGGTCCTGGAACGCTGCGTTCAGTTCTCGACTGTGCTGTGGATGGAGATACTATTCTATTTAGTATTGCACTTAGAGGAAAGACAATAGGTATTGATTCCGATGTTTTATTATTAGATAAAAATATTACTATTCTAGCGGATCCTTTCGAAGGGATAAGTATCGAAGTTTCTGATCCTGATAATTCATTGATTAGTCATTTGTTCCGTGTTGCGGGAAGTAGTAATGTCAATATTTCTGGATTATCGCTAATTGGAGGATCTGGAGCGGACGGGTCTGCAATTTATAATGAAGGACTTCTTACAGTAGAAAATTGTATTGTGAAACGGGGTGCAACTTCTGGGGTTTCATCTTCTATCTATTCTCTTAATTCAGGATCGATTAATATTATTGGAAATTGTTCGGCAGAATAATCACATTATAGCGTTCAGTTTGAGTTTATTCTGGAAGTTTCGGTTCCGCGCCGTTGTAATTCATAGAAACTATTTCTTTTCATAAATGTACATATCGCCATCCCTTGAAGTGTGGTCGAAAAACATGTATTCATCACAGAAAATAGATATTCTGAGAGGGTAGGCGTCATCTCCTGTTAATTCCAATAAGCTGGTACCATTTTCATTCTTTGTGATGTCCCAATCACCAGAATATAGTTTGTCTTCATTCTTACTATGGAAATCAAAAGTAAATTTGGTTTCTGTAAATATAACCTTGCCACAAGGTTGAGATGCGGAAGCAGACCATCCTTCTCCATGCCCAATGATATTCCATTCTCCCAAAAGGTTTGATTTAATTTCGGAAATGTCTGTAAGTTGGTCAATACGGCACTTATCCATAATTGATTGTTCAGTCTCGTCTGTAAGACCATCTTTTTTATCGTCATTTTGGACGAATATGCAATCGGTAGACTTCAGGTCATCATTATTACAAGATATAAATAGGCTGAAGGATAGAAGTGAAAGAAATAAAAAGGTTAATTTATATAATGATTTCATTCTATATATGTTTGGTCTTAGTTACAATATATCAATATAGACATTTTTTTTAGATAAAAGGTTGGATTTGGTTGGCTAGATAGGTTGTTGGTGTTTTGATAAAGTCAAGAAGTTTAATGTGAAATTGTACAACTATTCGATCTTCGGAATGGGCTCTTGATCACTTGGAGGATTCTCACTTTTTCAAGTAGTGCGATTCAACAAAGCACTCAAGTTCTCAAAACCATAACTTATCAGCATTGCCTGATTCTCCATGATAATTGAGTGTAATCTCATCCCCAGCACTGATATCCTTTATCGCCTCTATATCTATCGTTTGTTGTTCGATATCTAGAATGAAATTAGCGTTGGGTATCAATTCATGATTATAGATGCTACCAAACCCTAGAGCAATGGCACAATCTTCTAAGTCGTGTCCCCACAGGAAATAATAGTCATGCAGTACTGTCTTGTGGATAATGGGAAGCTCTGCCTTTGGGATGATAAGTGCAGGGCATACTTCAATGACAGCACCTTTCTCTATATCTTGACTTGTGAATACGCCTCGTCCTTTCCCTTCAGAGTATGTGATATATAAACCTGGAATTTGATTCATCTGTGTATTAGGTTTTAGCTTGTTTCTTTATCAAATATACACCAGAAAGGATCAATGCCATACTGATCAATACAACTAATCCCAATCCTTCACCATCGAGAAATCCCCAGAAAATTGCAACCAAAGGCATAATGTATGCCACAGAACTACCAAATACGGCATTCGTCTCTTGTATAAGTTTGTAGAAAATTATAGTAGCCAGTACGGTGCCGATCAATGATAATAGAAGCAGTGCTCCAAAAGAATACATCACTTGATCTGACATAGTAACTTCAAAAATACTGCCTCGCATCAGCATAATAATCAAGGCTGGTATCCCAACTAGAAAGAAAGAAGTAGCACTGATAATAATACTGTCTACATCCTGAAGATAGTGCTTCACAAGATTGCCACTCATACCATAGCAAAGAGTACCGACCACTATGAAAAGTCCATACCATAGATTGCTATTGGATCCTTCACTTTCTCCAAAAATCATCAATGAAGCGGCTCCGATAAAACCAATCAATACACCAGTGGTTTTGTACTTGTCCATTGGGTTTTTAAAAATTATGATTCCAATAATCAAAGTCCAGATTGGCGTCAAGCTATTGAGAAGTCCGGATATCATACTGTTGATATTCGTCTGTGCAAGGAAATACATGAATGCAGGAATACCGCTGCCGCAAAGACCGACGGTAAGAAACAGTTTCCATCTATGCCAAGGAATTCTTTTTCGGTTATATATTATTACAGGAGTAAAAGCAAGAGCAGATACACCAAGTCTCATACAAGCAAGATCAAATGGATCAAATGAGATAAGAGCCTTCTTGATAAGAATAAAAGAACTGCCCCAAACTAAACTTAGAACACCAAGAATAATAAAGTGCCGCATTGAAATTGGACGTTCTTCCATGATAATTTCTATAAGGTATTGATTAGGAAACGATAGTGGAAGTCCTAAAATTCAAAAACGCCGTTCCCCGCTGTCAGTATGATAGGGTAGTCATCCGTAACAACAAGTGTATGTTCATGTTGGGTAACGAAGCTATTATCTTTAGTTTTCATTGTCCAGCCATCCTCTTGTTCGTGCACATACTTTGACTTAGTAGAGATGAATGTTTCTAATGCTATTACAGAGTTCTTCTGGAATCTTTGCGTATTAAATCTATCTCTATAGTTTGTGATTTCGGTTGGCGGTTCGTGGAGCTTTCTGCCTATTCCATGACCACATAAGTTTTTGATAACTTGGAATCCTCTCTTCTTTGCTTCACGCTCTATGATGCCTCCTACGTTTGATATTCTAACACCATTTTTGATGTTTTGCATTGCGAGCTGCAATATCTCTTGAGATGCAGTAATAAGCGGTCTATGGTTGTGTATGTCTTCTCCTACAACAAAAGACCCTCCATTGTCGCCATAGAAGCCGTTTAGTTCTGCTGACACATCTATGTTTATCAAATCTCCTTCTTGTAATATCAAGGTATCTGATGGTATGCCATGGCACGCTACATGATTCACACTAATACAAGTATGTCCTGGGAAATCATAATCCTTGATAGGTGCAGAGAAAGCTCCAAATTCAGACAGTAGATCACCGCCAAAGTCATCGATCTCTCGAGTACTCATACCTACTTTGGTAAATTCTTTCATCTTTTTTAAAGTAACTGCTACAGCATGTCCAGCTGCTTTGAGTCCTTCTAGTTCTTCCGCGTTCTTTATTGTCATCTTTCTTGAAAACTGATTTTAGAGCATTCCTAACATATCAATATGAAAATTTGCTACCGTGATGATTTCTCAATTTTTTCTTACAGCGCACAAATATCGTAAATTACATCTCTATAAATGCCATATGATGAAGTATGTTTGGGAATTTATGTTGTTTATTTGCCTTTCCAGCACTTTTCGTCGATAGAAAGGTATGATTTTAGTGAAGTATTTAAGTTTTTAAGAAGCACAGAAGTGAAAAACAAGAATCTGAAAAAGACAATACATCAAGCATTAGTCAATGAACTTACTGATAAGGTAAATAACTATGGGCGAACGCTAGAGTCGATGCAACAATCTAAAAATAATGATACGAAGAGCTCTGCAGGAGATAAGTTTGAGACAGGAAGAGAAATGATGCAGATGGAGATTGACAAAACTGAAATGCAGTTGAATAAAGTCAATTTTGCATTAGAGACATTGAATCAAATCAAAAACGTCATAAATACTGGAGAAGTAGTGCTTGGAAGTCTTGTTAGGTGTAATACTGGTAGTTATTATATATCTATCGGGCATGGAAGTATCAAGATAGACGGAAAGAAGTATTATGCCATTTCAATGATTAGTCCTGTCGGTAAATTATTGATGGGTAAGAAATCGGGGGACACCCTTATTTTCAATGGTAGAACTATAGAAATAATAGATGTTGAGTAAGAAGACAATAGCGATTATAGGTGGCGGAGCATCAGCATTATCATTGGCGTCTTTTCTAGATGGAGACTTATTTGATGTGACTCTGTATGAAAGAAATAAGGCTATGGGGCGAAAGTTTCTTGTAGCTGGTAAAGGAGGTTTTAATCTCACTCATTCAGAGTCAATTGATGGACTGATTTCAAAATATAATCCAAGAGGTTTTTTAGATGGAGCATTGTTAGGTTTTAATAATGATCAATTTAGAACTTGGTTGGATTCTATTGGTATCCCTACTTATGTAGGCTCAAGTAGAAGGGTATTCCCAGAGAAAGGTATAAAACCGATAGAAGTATTGGCTAAGATTAAAGAAGTCATTAGGGCAAGAGGCCACAATGTCATATTTAACAGTGAATGGACGGGCTGGTCTGATAAAAATATGCTGACCTTAAGTGATGGTGGTGAGATCGAGGCTGATATTGTTGTATTCTGTCTCGGAGGTGGTAGTTGGAAGGTGACTGGCTCTGACGGGACTTGGAGTGAAGCATTTAGATTAAAAGGGATACAAGCGAATCCATTTGTAGCTGCAAATTGTGCTTATGGTGTGAACTGGGATCTTGACTTCATATCAAAGGCAGCTGGGAAACCTCTAAAAAATATTTCTGTCAGCTGTTTAGATAAAAGAGAAGTGGGGGAGGCAATGATAACAGAATTTGGACTGGAAGGCAGTGCCGTATATGCATTGACTGATCAGATACAAAAACAACTCACTGATAATGGAACGTCAAGAATAGAAATGGATCTTAAGCCAATGCTAACTTTAGACGAAGTGATTAAACGGCTCTCATCTTCAAAAAGGAAAATAACGGATGCTCTGATAAAGGATTTGAAGTTGGAAAAGATAAAAGTGCAATTGCTGAAATCTGTCCTTAGTAAAGATGAATACCTCGATACGGACTCTCTTGCAAAAAATATAAAAGCATTGCCGGTAAATCTAGAATATGCAACAGATATTGACCAAGCGATATCTACAACAGGAGGAATCGATCTTTCTGAGGTAGATGCCAGTTTTCAATTGAATAAGATGCCAGATAACTATACAATAGGAGAAATGCTAGATTGGAACGCACCAACTGGTGGATATCTATTACAGGCATGTTTTAGCATGGGACATCATCTTGCAACTCATTTGAATAAGAAATATTAATCTCTTTTTTCTCTTCGGTCTCTTTTTAATGGACTTTCTTTTACGTGCTGTTTAGGTTCAGACTTACTTGCTATACTCGGCTTCTTATTATCTCTTGGTCCACGCAGATGAATCACAAGTCCGTTCAAGAAGTTTCTTAAGATCTGATCTCCACATTCCATATATTTAGGATGTTCTTCATTTCTAAAAAAAGCTCCCAATTCACTTTTAGTAGCTTTAAAGTCGACAAGTTTCAGTATTTCGACAATCTGGTCGTCTCGAAGTTGTAATGCAACTCTAAGTTTTTTGAATATGTCGTTGTTGGTAAGTCCCATGGAGTAATATTAAGTATAAATTAGAGTGTAATGTAATAAAAAGAAGCCTTTAAGGATGTATCCTTAAAGGCTTCTTTTAGAAATTTAGTGGAGCTGCAGGGAGTCGAACCCTGGTCCGGAGAAAGCATCCGATAGCCTTCTACATGCTTAGTTAATATTCGAATTTTCGAGTGATAGCAGGCATAAAAACGGCGACGCTATCACCTTATCTTCTTAATCTCGGATAGG